>CAISLL010000068.1 GCA_903886165.1 uncultured beta proteobacterium
CCCGGCGGCGTGCCACTTCGAACCAGCCAGGCGATTGGAACGTTGCTCAAGAAAGATGTTGGCAGCGCCCCTGGCGATTCTTTTCAATGGGTGCAAGCACTCTCCGTTTTGGGCTGGGACAAAGAGGCGCACAACTTGCAACGGTTTCTGCTGCAAGCCTGGATGGCCAAGGTCAATGACCAACCCGACCAAGGCATCACCACCCTGGAGCAAGCCATCGCCCCAGCCGCTCTGGTCAGCGATGCCACCCTGAGGGCGTCCGCCAAAACCCACTTTACGCCTGCCATCAACCGAAAACTGACCGTCGTGTGGGCCTCCGCACCTGTGCCCTTGTCCGATGAAATTGACAACCTCAAAGAAAGTTTGACCGAAGAACTTCCCGGTTTCTGGTCTTACCGGCAACACAACGGCCAGTTGCGTGGCGTGTTTTTGTGGCTGGGTCTGCAAAACAACACCGCAAGTGCCTCACTCATGCCCTTGGCGCTGCTTGATTTTGACCTCCGGCTGGGCGACCCGGACCGAGGTGCAGGACTGCTGCTGAACTGCCAGGTTCCGCGCACCGCCAAACCTGAACTGATTCAACCCCAGCAGACCACCCACTATTTATGTCGCTCGCCCATGCCGCCCCAATTGGTCAAAGGGCAAACCCTGGCTGGAGTTTTGAATCTTGCAAGGGAGCAGCAGCACATCCATCTTGAACCCGCCGACTTTGTTGACGACAGCAGGCAAGCCACCCTGGTGTCGCTGTTAGCTGCGCCCCACCAAGCAGAGTTGCAGGCTTTCCTGCTGGCCAACCAGGGCTGCAAGCAGCGCGGCAATTGCCGTGAAGCGACTGATGCTGACCGCAAGACTACAACAACCAGCCCGCTGTTGCCCGAAGCATTCACCGCAAAAGCCAAACCCTGGATCGATACCGGCATCATCGGTATCAAAGTGGCCGTCCTTACCATGCTGTATGTGGTGATCGCACGCTGGGCGGGGTTGGGCAAAGCGATGTTTCTCTGTTTTGCCGGTTGTGCCATTTTGGCCTACCCCATCCTCAAAAGTCTGCTGGACGCTACCCGCCAAACCCGTGACTGGAGCACGCTGGTGGCGCTGATTGCCCTCCCCGCAGTCGCGTTGTTTCCATTTGTTGCCACCGCTTTCACCGCGGGGTTGTACAAGTACTTTTTTGTTCACAAGACACAACAGGGAATGAGTTCGTGGCTGCGGACGCTGATGGCTTGGGGACTGATGCTGGGTACCGTCATGCTCATCAAGTCGTTCAAGCCTTGAACCCCAAAGGTTGCCACCTCATGACACCACTTGTGGAATGGCCGCCAGAGGCCATCTTGGCTTAAAACGGTGCCCTTGCCTTTGCGTCCAATAATTTATGACAAATTGATCTACAGCCCTTATGTAAAAAGCGTAAGCAGCTATTAAAAACATACCAAACATGAGCTACGCCACCCCTGCTCCAACGGTGCCTGAAACAAGCGCACAACGCGGGTTGCTGAGTGTCTTTGGCTCCACCCTGTTCCAGCTGTCGGGCATCTTCATGTTGAGCCCGCTGCTGCTGTTGATGCTGAAAGAAGCCGAGGTGTCCACCACGCTGGCGGGGCTGTTTGCGGCCACCACCTGGCTCGGCATTTTCATCGTGACCCCGTTTGCCTCGGTGGTGACACAAAAGCTGGGCCGAAGGCCAACCATGTGGCTGGCGTCTGCCGTGCCGCTGCTCGCCGCCCTGGGATTTTTCACCACCGACACACTGTGGATTTGGTTTGCACTGGAACTCATCGCTGGCCTTGCCGGTGGCCTGCGCTGGGTGCTGGCCGAGGCCTTTATTGCCGAATTTGCCCCACCCAGGCAGATCGGCCGCTACATCGGCGCGTACGCCACCATGGTCGGCATGACGTTTGTGATCGGCCCGACCCTGCTGGCCTGGGTTGGTACCGACAGCGACACCGCGCTTTGGCTGGTGATTGCCCTGCTCGCCACCGGCCTGGCCTGGACCGCGCTGATTCCCGTGCTGCCGCCAGACCGTGACACCCACACCGCCCGGGTTGGCTTGGGCGGCTTATGGCACGCCGTGTTGAGCCACCCGGTGATCATGCTGGCGGGATTTGTCGGCGGGTTTTTTGAGCTCGGCCTGGCCTCCATCCTGCCCCTTTACGGACTGACACTGGGCCTGAGCGCCAGCGCGGCGGCCTTGCTGGTCTCGGCCAGCGGCCTGGGTGGCACCCTGATGGCGCTGCCCGCAGGCATGCTGGCCGACCTCTTTGACTCACCCGCGCAAGGACGGCGGCTGTTGATGCGTGTTTTCACCGGGCTGATCCTGCTGTCCACCCTGGCCAGCCCATGGGTGATTGGGCGCACCTGGCTGATCTGGCCCATGGTGTGCATCTGGGGTGCATCCGGGGGTGCCCTATACACCCTGGCCATGACCGACATTGGCGCCAGCAACAAAGGCCTGACCCTGCTCAACAGCACCGCGGTGCTGGTGCTGACCTACACCTTGGGCGGCCTGCTGGCTTGCGCCATTTGCGGCGCCCTGATCGAGCATTCAGTGGCGCACGGATTTCCAGCGCTGCTGGTCAGCGTGGCCCTCGTCGGGTTGCTGGCGTTGACGCTGCGGGGAAATCGACACAAAGGCAAACCGGTCTGACCAGACAAGTGCCGCCCGACTTGTCTGAAATTTGCGCCAAACCCACGCGATACTAGAGGCACATCACTGTAGGAACGTCCCATGTTTTTTGCCACTGACCTCGACACCGTCACCCACGGCATCCAGCTCGCCGTGGCGCCGGTGTTCCTGCTGACTGCGGTGGCTGCCATGATCGGCACCGTGGCCGGGCGCTTGGCGCGCATCATTGACCGCGCCCGCGTGCTTGAAAACCGCATTGACGCCAGCCCGGACGATCACCCCATGACGGCAGACTTTGACGAACTGCAACAACTGCGCAACCGGGCAAGGCTTGTGAATGCCTGCATTGCGCTGCTGACCTTTTGTGCCATTTTGATCGGGCTGACCATCATGGCGCTGTTCCTGGGCGAAACCACCGAGATGCAGATTTTTCGCATCGCCACCGTGCTGTTTCTTTCCGGCGTAAGTTGCTTCCTGCTGGCACTTCTGTGCTTTTTGACCGAAACCCTGATTGCCACCCGCGTCCTGAAATTTCGCCGGGGCAAAGCAAGCCTTGCCAATGAACCCCATCTGTCCCGAGACTGATCCCGACCCATCCCAAAAGATCCCGCACCATGCCGCGTGACACCAAACCCGCCGAATCCCTTGCCAGCACCCTGACCAACCACCGCGTATGGGGCGTTTTGAGCGCAGCAGACCGTGAAGCGCTTGAGCCCTTGTTTGCATCTGAAACCCTGGCCAGTTCCGCCATCGTGATGCCACAAGGCCAGTTGCACACCCGCATGGGGCTGATCCTCAGCGGTGACATCACCCTGGTTGACCCAGATCTGGGTTTGAAAGTGCGGCTGCAAGCTGGGGAAATAATCGGCTTTGGCGCCACGCCTCAACATCAGCTCAGCACCTGGCAAGCCAACGCACCAGCAGTTGCCGCATTGCCTGGCTGCCACCCGAGGTGTTGACCAGCTTGTGCGAGCGACATCGCGCACTGGCTTATTTTTTCACCTCGCTCCCTGTCAACGAGCCGCCGAGCAGCATGGGTACGCCTGGCGACGACGCTCTGAACCTGCTCAGCACCCCCATTCGGACCCTGATCCAGCGCGAGCCCATCACACTCAGCCCTGTCACCCCGATTCAGGCGGTGGCCAAGCTGATGAGCGATTTGCGTGTGTCGTCGGTCTTTCTGTTGGAGCAAGACCATCTGTTTAAACTGATCACCGACCGCGACCTGCGCAAACGCGTGGTGGCACAGGGGCTGGACATCACCCGCCAGTGTCTGACATTGCCACCCTGGCCCCCACTGCAGACAAGCAAGCATGGTTGGTCATTTCACGTCACCCCTTTCGATGCAACAGAATCGGTGCGAAAGAAGCGCCATAGAACGACACCTCCCCCGATGGCTGCTGATAAAACGGCATGCCAAATGCCGGGAATCACCACCAGAAAATAAATCGAATAAAGCAAACCAAGCCCATAAGCAATCCATGCCACCCGTTGACGGTGACTGGGCGCAAGGAAAGTTGGCAATAACACCACCAGGGCACCCGCCAAAATAGACCCGATGATGATGGCCGAGTTTTGTACCAAGGGTGTCCAAGGTGCGTGGCACATGCCAGAAACAAGGTACTGTGCCGGGCATATCGCCTTGTGCGCACGATGAATGACAAGCGCTGCGATCAAACCAACATACCATCCGATGAAAGCCGACGGCACGACAAACAGCCAGCGCAGCATATGCACGTTGCGGCGAAATTGGGTGGCCTCAGTCACTTTGTTTGGCAAGAAAAAACGCGAACAGCGAGGCAGACAGTAACGCCAATACTGTGAAGCCGATCATGAGACCCAAGATATTCATGCCTTCACCTACGCGGATCAATTGAGTGAGAAACACATCGTCTGAACTATAGGCCACCAGGCCGCATGCAGTCGCGCCCCCCGTCTTACGCTGCCACAGGCTCCCATCGCAGCGAATCGCGAGCATGCCACTGGCGGTGGTTACCAGGGGCCCAAGTGATTTTGCGGTGTCAAGCCAGAATTTGATTTTCCGTAAACCCGCTCCCGCTGCTGACATGTCAGTTTTTAGTCGGCATCAACAGGCTGTGCGTTCCAGGCACAGCAAAAGAAATATATGCAAAATAGGCATGTAGACCACGTTTTATATGCGTCAGCAGCTATTGTTCAGATAGCATAAAGATGGACAGATGGCTTCAGTACTTCAACCTCGCGTAATACGTCTTCTGCGCCGCCTCCCTGGCCTGGCGCAGGGTGGTGATGCCCATGGCTTGCAACAGGGGCAGCAGGCGCAGCCAGACTTCAGCGGTCACAAAGGCATCCCCCAACGCCGTGTGGCGACCCAGCACCGTGATGTTGAAGCGCTCGGCAATGGCTTCCAGTCGATGTGATTCCTGCGCCGGGTGCACCACCGCTGAGAGCAGCAAGGTGTCGAGTACCGGGTGGTTGAACACCAGGCCGGTGTTTTTCTCCTGCAGCTGCAAAAACTTCATGTCAAACGCCGCGTTGTGTGCCACCAGCACGGTGTCCTGCGCAAAGGCATAAAACGCGGGCAACACCTCTGTGATGGGTGGCTTGCCCTTGACCATGTCTTGCGTGATGCCGTGAATCGGGACCGTGGCGGCCGGAATCAAGCGTCCGGGGTTGACCAGTTGCTCAAAACTTTCTTGGCGCAGCAACTTGCTGTTGACAATGCGCGCGGCCCCAATCTGGATGATTTCATCACCCTCGGACGGGTTCAGGCCGGTGGTTTCGGTGTCAAACACGGTGAACGACAACTCACTCAGCAAACGGTCATCCAGCGCACTGCTTTGGTCTGTGATCCGGAACAGGTCGAAATCGTAGTACTCGGGACGGCTGTCGTTTTGCAGAATCTGCGTGGCCTCCAGCTGCTCCTGCACGCTGGCCATGGGCAGCAAAAACCGGAAAAACGCCTCGTGGCGCACCCGCTCACGCTCAAACCACATTTCGCCGCCATGGCGTTCCACCACGTCACGCACGGTGAGGGGTGTGCTCTCGTTGCCAAAACGCATGCTGTCCATTTCCCAGCTCATCACGGTTTCGGTGCTCATGGCCTGGCCGGTCCAGATCAAGTCAAGCTGGGCGCGGTTGCCAGAGGCCTGCAGGCGCAGCCGGAAGAACTTGATGTCGAACTCATCCACCAAGCGCATCGCCAAATAGTCCAGCGCCTGTGTCAGACTGAAACTGTCCACCTTGAGCCAGATGGACG
>CAISLL010000069.1 GCA_903886165.1 uncultured beta proteobacterium
ACCGGGCGTTGCGCCTTAGCCAAGCGGTCTTGTAACTCGACCAGTTGCGCGGCACCTGGGTGGGTTTCTGTGACCACATAAGGCAGGGCATCGGCCACGGTGGCAGCCTCGGTCAACATGTCTTCCGGTAATGCAATCACCACCGGACCAGGTCGGCCCGAGGTCGCCACATGAAAAGCCCGCGACACCAACTCTGGCAGTCGTTTGGGGTCGTCGATCTGAACCACCCACTTGGCCATGGAGCCAAACACCGCACCGTAATCCAGCTCCTGAAACGCTTCGCGCCCCAGTGCTTCCCGCGCAACTTGACCTACAAACAGCAACAAAGGTGTGGAATCCTGGTGCGCAATGTGCACCCCCGCCGCCGCATTGGTGGCTCCGGGGCCGCGTGTCACGAAACAAATGCCGGGTTGGCCCGTGAGTTTGCCCTGGGCCTCCGCCATCATGGCCGCGCCACCTTCCTGGCGGCAAACGGAAACTGCGATGGACGCATCGTGCAAGGCATCGAGCACAGCCAGAAAACTTTCACCGGGCACACAGAACAATTGCTGCACGCCGTGAACAAGGAGCTGGTCAACCAGGATCTGGCCGCCGGTGCGAGAGAGTGTCATAAAGATGTTTCCATGAAATGAAGAACGGTTCAACGCAGTGCCGAACAAGCGGCGTGGATGCGGGCACAGGCATCTTCCAGCTGCATCATCGCGGTGGCGTAAGAGATACGGAAATACGGGGCCAGGCCAAATACCGTGCCGGGCACGACAGCCACGTCAAAGTCTTGTAGCAGGTAATGGCAAAAGTCAGTGTCGGTCTGTAGCAGCGTGCCGCTGGGTGTGTGGCGATTCAAGACCCCGGCGCAACTGGCAAAGGTGTAGAACGCCCCCTCTGGTGTTCGGCAGCGCAGGCCGGGCGCGCGGTTCAACGCCGCCACCACAAAATCGCGCCGCGCCTGAAAGGACAAGCAACGCTCGGCGACGATCTCCTGCGGCCCGGTCAGGGCTTCAATGGCTGCTGCTTGGCTGATGGAGGATGGGCAGGAGGTGGACTGGCTCTGCACCACAGCCATGGCGGCAATCAGGGCTTTGGGGCCTGCGCCGTACCCCAGGCGCCAACCGGTCATGGCATAGGCTTTGGAAACACCGTTGACAGTGAGTGTGCGCTCGCGCAAGCCGGGTTCTACCGCCGCAGGTGTGGCGAACGCCAGGCCATCGTAGAGGATGTGTTCATAAATGTCGTCGGCCAGCACCCAGACCGCCGGGTGGCGCAGCAGCACTTCGGTGATCGGTTGGAGTTGTGCCGCGCTGTAGGCGGCACCGCTCGGATTGGAGGGTGAATTCAAAAACACCCAGCGCGTGCACGGCGTGATGGCCGCCTCAAGTTGCGCGGCTTCCAGACAGAAACCCTGTGCCTCGCTACAGGGCAGCAGCACCGGCACACCACCACAAATCTGCACCATGTCGGCATACGAGGTCCAGAATGGGGTCGGCAGGATCACTTCGTCGCCGGGGTTGATGCTGGCCATCAGCGCGTTGAAGATCACCTGTTTGGCACCGGCGCTGACACTGATCTCGTTGAGTGCGTAGGTCAGACCGTTGTCGCGTTGAAACTTGAATTGCACCGCCGCCTTCATGGCCGGGCTACCGTCCAACACGGTGTAACGTGTGTCGCCACGCGTCAACGCACGGGCAGCGGCCTCACAGATGTTGTCGGGTGTGTCAAAGTCAGGTTCACCCGCACCCAAAACAATCACCGGGCGACCGGCACGTTTGAGGGCATTGGCATGGTCGGTGATGCGCAGGATTTCCGAGACACCGATGGCGCTAACCCGTTGCGCGGGCTGAAAACCGGGCGCAATGGCCAAAGTAGTATTGATCGCGTTCACAGAGTCAATCTCCGATATCAAAGGTCACACCCTCCGCCAATGGCAAAGCGGTGGAGTAGTTGACGGTGTTGGTGGCGCGGCGCATGTAGGCTTTCCAGCTAACTTCGGACGGCAAGGGGGTGATGGGTGAGGTCATTGGGAATGTGGAAAGGATGAAAAGACGCAAATATCCCCGATTCCTGCCAGGTTGTATAGCGACATTTTGGAAGGACTTGATGCGAATATAGAATGAAGTTGCTTAAGCCAGAAATGGCAAATATGACCGCTTGTGCTGATGAATAGTGCGCCGTGGCATTTTTTAGGTTTAATTTTTGTAAACCTGTTCATTCCCAAGGTACATAACCATGTTTCGCAAAAGCTTTTTGCCGCCGATTGCCGATTTGCTGGCTTTTGAGGCAACCGCGCGCCACGCCAGCATCTCGCGCGCGGCGGAAGAGTTACACCTGACCCAAAGCGCCGTCTCGCGCCAGATTCGCCAGTTGGAAGGTCAACTCGGTTTGTCCTTGTTTCACCGCGTGCGCCAGCGGGTGGTGTTAACCGACGCGGGCCGGGTGTACGCCGCCGACGTGCGCGCGGTGCTGCAACAACTCTCGGGCACCACCCAAAAAGCCATGGCCTGGGCGGACGGTGGCGGGCTGCTCAACCTGGCCGTGTTGCCCACACTGGGCACCCGTTGGCTGATTCCGCGCCTGGTGGATTTTGCGGCGCGTTACCCGGATGTGACGGTGAACATCGCCTCGCGACACGAACCCTTCGACTTCGCCCAGGTGCCGCTGGACGCGGCCATCCATTTCGGTGCACCCCATTGGGCCGGTGCGGTGTGTGAATACCTGATGCATGAACAGGTGGTGCCACTGTGCAGCCCTGGCTACCAGCAGCAGCACGGTATCCGGCAGATTCAGGATTTGCCTTCGGTGGTGCTGTTGCAACAGACCACCCGCCCCACCCAGTGGGCCGATTGGTTTGAACAGGTGGGAGTTGACAGCGCCCATGCCTTGCGCGGACCACACTTTGAGCAGTTCGCCATGATTGCGCAAGCCGCTGTGTCTGGCTTGGGAGCGGCGCTGCTGCCGCGTTTTCTGGTCGAGATCGAGATCGACTCGGGTGCCCTGGTCGAGTTGTTTCCCCAGGCGCTGACCAGTTCCGATGCCTATTACCTGGTTTACCCCGAATCACGCGCCGAGGCCCCGCTGGTGCGGGCGTTTCGCGACTGGCTGCTGGCGCAATGCGGTTGACGTGCTGTACTGCCAATCGCACTGGACTCGTCGACGGCTTAGTCCTGGGCCTTGACAGCTAGAACAGGGCAGGAAACCGTCAGAAGAAGTTCCTGGGCGACGCTGCCCAAAATGAGTTTGCCAAGGGGCGTGCGTTTTCGCAGTCCGATGACAAGCAAGGTCGCCTGCACG
>CAISLL010000070.1 GCA_903886165.1 uncultured beta proteobacterium
TGGTCCTGCAGCCGGATTTGCCGTGGCAGCCAGACGGCCTGCAGCGCGACAGTGTGGTGGTGCGCGCTGCTGTTCATGCCCGCATCCTGCATGAACTACAGGATCGGCGTCACCCCCATATCGAGGTGTCGGGTTTGGCCACCGACCGCTTGAAGGCGGCCATTCTGGCGGTCGAAACACTGACCTGCTGAGAACCTCATTACAATGGCGCCCTCACCGGGGGTGTCCGTCGCAAGACGGGCTGAGACAGTCCCCATACCTGATCTGGATCATGCCAGCGTAGGGAGCGTGAAGGGTCAGGGTCTGCCGACTTTCGGCGTGGCCTTCATCCCGGCGCTTTTTGTGCCGGCGAATTGAAAGGCTTTCCGATGAACCGTCGTCTATTTGTCCTGGCTGCCGCCGCACTGGTGGCCTTTTCCGCATTCACCCAAGCGCTGGCAGCAGACGAACTGCGTGTGATGGTGCACAGTTCTTTCTCTCTGCCCAAGCCCCTGCTGGCGCAGTTTGAGTCGCAAAACGGCGTCAAGCTTGCCATTGTCAAAGGCGGCGATGCCGGTGAGATGCTCAACAAGCTGATTTTGACCCGAGCGAAACCGGTTGCCGACGTGGTCTTTGGCATTGACAACACGCTGGTTGGCAAGGCGCTGGCGGCAGGCGTGCTGGAGCCCCTATCACCCCAGGCCGCTGACGCGTCCGATGCCGACTTGGGCGCGGCGCTGGCGGCGGTGGATTATGGTTTTGTCACCCTGAACTATGACAAGGGGGTGGTTGCCAAGAGCGGCCTGGCGTTGCCAAAAACCATGCAGGAGCTGACCTTGCCTGCCTACAGGAACTGGCTTGTGATGCCCAACCCGGCCACCAGCAGCACCGGTTATGCCTTCCTGCTGGCCACCATCTCCGCCATGGGTGCAGAACCTGCGTTTGCCTGGTGGGCGCAGATGCGAGCCAACGGCATGAAGGTGGTCAAGGGCTGGAGCGAGGCTTATTACACCGAGTTTGCGCGCAACAAGGGCGCTTACCCATTGGTAGTGAGTTATGCCACCAGTCCGGCAGCCGAGGTGTTTTACAGCAAGGAAAAAGTCACCGATTCACCCACAGCCAGTCTCAATCTTAAAGGCGGCGTGTTCCGCCAGGTGGAAGGTGTGGGTCTGGTCAAAGGCGGTGGTCAACGTGCCGCAGCATCAAAATTTGTCGAGTTCATGCGCTCAGGTCCCGTGCAGCAAGCGTTGCAGACCGAGATGTGGATGTACCCGATGCAGGCCAACACCCCGCGTGCCGAAGTGATGCGCCATGCGTCCGAGCCTGCTGGCTTTGAAGCCCCCGCCGTGACACTGGTGGCCAGCAAAGGGGCAGATTGGGTGGCACGTTGGACCAAGGTGGTGCTGAAGTAAGCACGGGTCCCAAGGGCAGAGATTTTGGGTTGTTACAAAAAACCTGGCGGGTGAAAACCCTTCAAAGCTCAGCGTGAATACCCACTTTGAAGTGCCGCCATTGATGTCCTTTTTACGTGTCCGCTCACAAAGCAGTCTGTGGCTAGGGTTGTTGCCCGCGCTGGCGCTGCTGCTCTTGTTGCTGGCGCCCTTGGGTCGGCTGGCGCTGACTGGCCTCACTGGAGAGGCCAGTTGGCCCGGTGCCACCGGCAGCGACTGGTCACTCTGGACCCCCTGGCAGGATGACTACCTGCGCTGGCGCGTGATCTGGTCGCTGGCGCAGGCTGGTATCACCTGTGCGCTGGCATTTGCCTTTGGCTTGCCGCTGGCCTGGGTGCTTGCGCGTTTTGAGTTTTTCGGGCGTGTGCTGGTGTTGCGCCTGTTGATGCTGCCCTTTGTGGTGCCGACCTTGGTCGCTGCACTGGGTGTGCTGGCGCTGTGGGGGCCGCACGGTGTGCTCAGTGGCGCGTTGGGCATCCACCTGCAGGACACACCCTGGCTGTTGCTGTATGGGAACCTGTTTTTCAATCTGTGTCTGGTGGTGCGTACGGGGGTGGATGCGCTTGAGCAGGTCAACGCGGGCCAGGTGGCTGCGGCACGCTCACTGGGTGCCACCCCTTGGCGGGCGTTCTGGCGGATCGAGTGGCCGGCCATTGCACCGTGGCTGATGTCGAGCCTGTGTCTGGTGTTTTTGTATTGTTTTGCCGGCTTTGGCCTGGCCCTGGTGCTGGGCGGGCAGCGGTATGCCACTGTTGAAGTCGAGATTTACACCCTGGTGGCCCATGAATTGCAGCTCGGGCAAGCCAGCGTGCTGGCGTTGTGGATGCTTTTGCTAACCGGCGGTGTGGCGCTGGCTTATGCGGTGCTTGAAAAGCGTCTGGCGGTGCCTTCCCGGGTGACGCCGGTGCAGCGCAAAGCACCCCACGGCATGACGCAATGGCTGGCAGTGCTGGCGGCCTTGCTCGTGTTGTTGGTGATTTGTGGCTTGCCAATTTTGGCCATTTTCTGGCGGGCGCTGGAAGCAGGCTCGGGCACCTGGGCGTTGCTGCTCGACCCTGAGGTGTCTGCTGCGCTCTGGAACACCTTGCGTTTTTCTGCCACTGCCCTGGTGCTGGCAACCGTGCTTGGGGTGCTGCATGCGCTGGCTGCGCAGCGCTCGGTGCTGTGGCGTGGTGCCGCCTTTTTGCCCTTTGTGGTGTCCCCGGTCACGGTGGCGTTTGGCTTGCTGCTGCTTTACCCCGGCTGGACCGCCAGTTTGCCTCTGCTGTTGGCAGCCTACGCCGTGTTGGCTTACCCGTTTGTCGCGAAATCCATGGCGGTCGGGCTGGACAGCTTGCCGCCCCACCTGCTGCAGGCTGCGCGCACACTGGGTGCTAGTCCGCAGCGTGCATTCTGGCGCGTGACAATGCCGCTGCTGCGCCCGGTCATGCGCCGTGGCATGGCGTTTGCCGCAGCCACGGCATTGGGTGAGTTTGCCGTTACGCTTTTTTTGTCGCGCCCTGAGTGGGCCACGCTCACCACGTTGATTTACCAGCGCCTGGGTCACCCGGGTGCGGCCAGTCTGGACCAGGCCTTTGTGCTGGCCTGTGTGCTGATGCTGCTGGCCCTGCTGACGTTTTTGCTGGTCGAGTGGCCGGTTGGCGATCGACATGAGCACACGAAACAGACCGTCGGTGCCACGCATGCGGGTGCGCTGCGCCATGCTTGAGCTGCGTTACATCAGTCAGAACTATGGCAATCGTGTCTTGCTGAAAGACATCAGTTTGCGAGTGGCCGCAGGGGAAATCGTGGCCTTGCTGGGGCCATCTGGAAGCGGCAAAAGCACATTGCTGGGCATTGTCGCGGGGCTGCAGCCATCACTCAGTGGCAGCGTCTGGTTCAATGGACAGGACATCACCCCGCTGCCGCCCGAGCAGCGTCGCTTTGCCTTGATGTTTCAGGACTTCGCGCTGTTCCCCCACCTGAATGTGCTGGATAACGTGGCATTCGGGCTGATCGAGCAAGGGCAGGGCAATACTGCTGCCAGTGCACAGGCGCTGCAGATGTTGAGGCTGTTTGGGTTGTCTGACCACGCCCAGCACAAGGTCTGGCATTTATCCGGGGGCGAGCAGCAACGCGTGGCACTGGCGCGGGCCCTGATTACCCAACCGCGGGTGTTGCTGCTGGATGAGCCATTTTCGGCGCTGGATGCTGACCTGCGTGCCAGTCTGCGTGACGAATTTCACACCCGCATCCAGGCCGCCGGCATGCCCACGCTGCTGGTTACGCATGATGAGTCCGAGGCCTGTGCCATGGCAATGCGCGCGGTGCGACTTCGAGACGGGCAGCTAGAGGCGATGTGGTGAGTTGGCAAGCCGTTGCGGTGATTTATTCCATTTCTAAATCATCCGTGTTTTTGTTGCTTCGCCTCGTCCTGCGTCTGCACTGCCTGCGGCTTCGCGCCTAGACACAAATGATTTGGAAAAGGAATTAGGGGCAGGTACTCAATCGGCGTGCGCAATTGGCGGTGCTAGGGGATTCCGGCATAAACTGGAAAACGCCATGAATCAATCAGAAACATTGACCCAAAACGCGCTGGACAATGCGCTGGCGCTGCAACGCAAAGCCTACCTTTCCCATCCGGTTCCCACGCTCGCCGAGCGCACGGCCGATCTGCGCACCCTGCAGTGCTTCCTGCGTGAGCACAGGGACGCACTCTGCGCTGCCGTCAGTGCAGATTACGGCCACCGCTCGCGCCACGAGACCTTGCTGGCCGAGGTGTTTCCGGCAGTGGATGGCATTGATCACGTCATTGCCCACCTGCGCCGCTGGATGAAACCCAAGCACCGCATGGTCGACTGGCGCAACTTTCTGGGGGCAAAAAACCGGGTCATCGCCCAGCCTCTCGGCGTGGTTGGGGTCATCGTGCCGTGGAACTTTCCCATAAACCTGAGCATGGTGCCGCTCACCTACATCTTTGCCGCCGGTAACCGTGCCATGGTGAAGATGAGCGAAAACTCGCGCCATCTGGCGGCCTATTTGATTCAGCACCTGCCGGCGTACTTTCCGCCAGAAAAGCTGCAAATCTTTGATGAAGCCGGCGGCGTGGGCATCGCGTTCTCAAAGCTGAAGTTTGACCACCTGCTGTTCACCGGCTCCGGTCAGACCGGTCGTGCCGTGATGGCAGCGGCGGCGCAAAACCTGTGCCCGGTGACGCTGGAACTGGGTGGCAAGGCACCGGCCATCCTTTGTGATGATTTCCCGCTGCGCCTGGCGGTTGAGCGCATCATGTTTGTCAAGTTGCTCAATGCCGGCCAGATTTGCACCACTGTGGATCATGCCTGGCTGCCTGCGGGCAAGGCAGACGAATTTGTCAGTCTCGCGCGTGGCATTGTGGCCATGCGTTATCCCCAATTAAGTTCATCAGACTACACCTCGATCATTGACCAGCGCTCTTTTGATCGCTTGTTGGACGCGCTGCAAGAGGCCAGAGACAAAGGGGCCAGGGTGGTGCCATTGCTGGATGGGCCGGCATTTGACCGCGTGTCGCGCAAGATCGCGCCGCACATCGTGCTGGACGCGCCACCTGACTGCCTGCTGATGCAGCGCGAGATATTTGGCCCGATCCTGCCGCTGCGCAGTTACACGTCACTGGACCAGGTGATCGACAGCATCAACAGCGGGCCGCGCCCGCTGGCCGTGTACCCCTTCAGCCACGACAAGGCGCAGGTGCAAACCATCATCGACCGCGTCATGTCCGGTGGTGTCACGGTGAACGACGCGCTGTTTCATGTCGGGCAGCATGACCTGCCTTTTGGCGGTGTGGGCGACTCCGGCATGGGTCATTACCATGGCCACGAAGGGTTCGAGACCTTCTCGAAAATGCGGCCGGTGTTTTACCAGACCCGCTTCAGCACCCTCAAATTTCTGTGGCCGCCGTATGGTAAGTTCGCGGACCGGGTGCTGGCGTTTTTGATCCGTTGACACCACCCATTCCTCAAAAACCAATCCTGTTACGGGGCAATTGCCGGATTTGGCTCAAATTGGTATTTCGCGAAAGCACTTAAACCGCTGCCGCCAGTTCTTTTACCACCACCGCCACCGACCCTGCATCGGGCAAATGTGACAGTGCCCCGACCAGTTCATCGCGCACCTGGGCCAGCAGGGCCTCGAACCGTGTGGCATCCACGCCCAGATTGGTGGCAATCGATTGCACGTAAGCACGTTCTGCCGGACTCAGGTGGCCGTCTGCGTAGGCCGCCATCAGGCACATCAACACGGCGGTGTCGGCAAATTCCGCTGGGCTGCCTGCCAGGTCTGCCGCGCTGAACTTGCTTGCTTCCGGGCTGGCCATCAGGGCGGCTGTGGTGGGCATGTCTGCATTGCGGGAGGCCTCGTAAAACTGGCCGATCAGGGCGGCCTCAGCAGGCTGAATGCCGTCAATGTTCGCCACCGACAACATGGCCTTGGTGAGCTGGGTGACTTGCAGCGGGCTGAGGGGCTGGTCTTGGACGGGGTGCATGGTGGTCTCCTGTTTGGGAAAAAATCGGATGAAACTTGAGGCAGTAAGAGGTGTGAATGTGGTCGACAGGGTTATCGTGTCAACGCGCGTTTGCGCGCCGCCAGCAAGTTGTTCTGGATGTCAGCCGTGGCCATGTCGCGAAAACGTTTGGGTAGCAGGGTGCGTCGGGACGTTTCGGACACCGCCAGCAGCTCCATGAATTCGATCATGTCGCGCTCTTGAGGCGGCATGAAGTCTTGTGCTGCGGCGGTGAGCACTGCCGCATTCAAGGAACTCGTCTGGTTGTGGGCGGACTCCACCGCCAACAGCGCCAGGGCTTCCAGGTCGGCGTTGGAATAACCGGTCAACGTCTCGCACAGCGTGAGCAACTCTTCGGTACTGGCCACGCAGGCTTCCCCATATCGTGATAGCACTGCAAGCAATACCTGTGAGCGCTCTGAGGCTGTTTCGCAGTAAAAGAACGGAATTTTTCGGTCCAGCCGACCCGGGCGCTTGATGTCGGTATCCAACTTGTCGGGGCGATTCGTCATCATCACAAACAGCACCTGACCCCGGTTTTCGGTGTCGGCCATGAACTCTTTCAGCCTCGCGATCACACGTGAACTGGTGCCGTCGTCACCGCCTTCGCCGCCGCCATTGCCAAA
>CAISLL010000071.1 GCA_903886165.1 uncultured beta proteobacterium
CTTCTGCCACCAGCCGCACAAGTTCGCTTGTGACTTCCATGTATCGACACAGTGAGGAACCATGAACAAAGCTTTTACACGGGAGCAGGATGACGTCGAAGAAGACGAAGTGGAACTGCCGACACTGCCCGTTTCTGGGAAAAATTACATGACCCCGGCTGGGTACGCGTTGATGCGCGGCGAGTTGCTCGATTTGATCGACGTTGAGCGCCCAAAAATGGTGGACGTGGTGCATTGGGCTGCAAGCAATGGTGACCGATCCGAGAATGGCGACTATTTGTATGGCAAAAAGCGGCTGCGCGAGATTGACCGGCGCATCCGGTTCTTGACCAAACGCATCGAAATTGCCGCAGTCATTGATGCCTCTGTGCACCATGGGAACGAGCAGATTTTTTTTGGTGCCACTGTCACTTATCTTGAAGACGGACGCACTGAACGTACAGTGACCATTTTGGGTATTGACGAAGCAGTCAGTGCACGTGGTGAGGTCAGTTGGGTGTCACCCATCGCGCGGACATTGCTGAAGGCTCGCCAGGGCGATGTGTTGAAGTTGCTGACACCAAACGGCGCATCCGAAATTGAAGTGCTAGAGGTGCGCTACCCTGCCAACTTCAGTTGTTGAGGTGGTTGCCGTTGGTGATGCGTTCTGCCCGCAGCACAGCCGGTGTGCGTCGCAGGTTTCGCAGCACACTTTCAAGCTGTTGCAGGTCGCGCACGGCAATGACGAACTTCAGGTCGATGGCGCCGTGGTCAGAATCTTCGGCCATGTCAATGTGGGTAATGTCGGCCTCAGCTGTTGCCAGTGCGCCTGCCACCCTGGCCAGAACCCCTTTGCCATTGGTTACCGTGACCACCACGCCGGTCTCGAATGCGCGTACAGGCTCATCCGCCCATTCCACGCTTATGAAACGCTCCGGGTCTTTGTATTGCAGCTTTTTCGCCACCTGACAATTGCTGCCGTGCACGGTGAGTCCTTCGCCCCGGCCGAGGTAACCCGCAATGCTGTCACCGGGGACGGGACGACAACATTGGGCGAACCGCACAGAGGTGTTTTCGCTGCCGTCAATTTGCACACTGGTTTGGGCGATGGCATCGCCGGTCTGCGCGCCAAAACGCTCCCGGGTGAGCAGCAGGGCATTCAGTTTTTCACCCTGATCCACCAACATCTTGGAAAGACGCTTGGCTACGATGCTGGCGATGCGCTTGCCCAGACCAATGTCGGTGAGCAATTCGGCGCGTGACCTGTTGCCAGTGAATCGCAGCAACCTGTCCCAAGTAGCCTCATGGCCCCCGCTGCTGTCAGGCAAAGACTCAATTCCCTCTGCGCGCAGTGCCTGGGCCAGCATTTTCTCGCCCAGGTGTTGCGAGTCGGACTGCGCCATGCTGCGCAAATTCTGCCGAATCTTGGAGCGCGCGCGCGCCGTTCGCACAAATCCGAGCCAGGCCGGATTGGGGCTGGAGGCGGCATCTGTGATGACTTCAATCACGTCGCCGTTTTTGACTTCGGTGCGCAGAGGCACCTCTTCGTTGTTGACTTTGACAGACACGGTGTGGTCGCCAACGTTGCTGTGAATGGCGTAAGCAAAATCGACCATGGTGGCACCGCGCGGCATGGCCATGATGCGACTTTTTGGTGTGAAGACATAGATGGCATCGGGAAACAGGTCAACCTTGACGTGCTCCCAGAACTCAGCAGCGTCGCGCGTTTCATCCTGGATGTCGAGCAGCGATTGCAGCCATTTGGACCCCATGCGTTCGTTGTGAGAGATATCGTTCTGGCCGTCATTTTTGTACAGCCAATGTGCCGCCACGCCGGTTTCCGCGATCAGATGCATGGCTTCAGTGCGCAGCTGGAACTCAACGTTGATGCCGGAGGGCCCGACCAGTGTGGTGTGCAAGGACTGGTAGCCGTTGATCTTGCTGATGGCAATGTGGTCCTTGAACTTGCCAGGCACCGGCTTGTAGAGCTGATGTAACAGCCCAAGTGCGGTGTAGCAGTCAATCAGGTGGGGCACGACAACCCTGAAGCCGTAAATGTCGGTCACCTGGGCAAAGCTCAGGTTTTTTTCTGTCATCTTGTTGTAGACCGAGTAGAGGGTTTTTTCGCGCCCGGTGATTCTGACTGGCATGCCGTGGTGTGAAAAAGTGGCTTCCAGATCCGCTTGCACTTTTTGGATGAGGTCGCGGCGGCGCCCGCGCGCCTTGGCCACCGCTTTTGACAAAATTGCATGGCGCCAGGGCCGCATGTGGCGAAAGGACAGGTCCTGCAACTCACGGTATGTCTGGTTCAAGCCCAGCCGGTGCGCAATGGGTGCATACACATCCAGGGTCTCGGACGAAATGCGCTGCCATTTTTGGCGTGGCGCGTCCGCCAGTGTGCGCATGTTGTGCATGCGATCGGCCAGCTTGATCAGGATGACCCGCACATCGCGTGCCATTGCCAGCAGCATTTTGCGAAATGATTCAGCCTGGTTTTCTTCTCGGGTGTTGAAGTGCAGCTTTTCAAGCTTGGTCAGCCCGTCAACCAATTCGGCCACCGGTGAACCAAAACGCTCAATCAGGTCAGGTTTGGTGATGCCGCAGTCTTCCATGGCGTCGTGCAACAGGGCTGCCATCAGTGCCTGGGCATCAAGCTTCCATTCTGCGCACTGGGCCGCCACGGCGATCGGATGGGTGATGTATGGCTCACCACTGTTGCGCAGTTGCCCCAGGTGTGCCTGGTCTGCAAACCGGTAGGCCAGGCGCACCTGGCCAAGGTCTTCAGCGCTCAGATAGTCGAGCTTGCTGATCAGGCTGGCGAAACTCGCCGATGCCGCGTTGATTTCTGCGGGGCTTTGCGTTTCTGTGGCTGGACTGGCATTGCGTGACGTCATGCCTTGAATATAGCTTGCAGGCGCGCGGTTTTGCCGCAGGCAACAAAAAAGCACCGCTTGCGGTGCTTTTTTGTTGTCAGGATCAAAAACGATTACAAGGGCACTTTTTTCAGCATCTCGATGCCGATCTTGCCGGCCGCGATTTCACGCAAGGCTGTCACGCCGGGCTTGTTCTTGCTTGCGACCTTTGCTGTGTGGCCATGGCTGAGCATGCGCGCACGGTATGACGCCGCCAACACCAGTTGGAAGCGGTTAGGGATCTGCTCCAGGCAGTCTTCAACAGTGATACGGGCCATGAATTCTCCAAAACCAAAGGGGTGGGTGTTGTCAGAGGTGCAACGCTTTAAAAGTCTCAGCTCTTGCGCGGCGCTGCGCAAGATATTTGAGCCGTTGTGCATGCACGATTGCCTTGAGGTCAAACACCGCGCGATCAAACAACTCGTTGATTATAACGAAGTCAAATTGATGGGCGTGGGCCATCTCATGCGCGGCATTTTTCAGCCTGACCGCAATCACGTCGGTGCTGTCTTCGCCGCGCCGTTCCAGCCGGGAGCGCAATTCTTCCCAGCTCGGTGGCAGGACGAAGATGGTCACTGCGTTGGCAAAAATCTGCTTGATCTGCAGTGCGCCCTGATAGTCAATTTCAAGAATCACGTCGGCACCCTGGGCCATGCGCTCTTCAATGGCTTTCTTGGAAGTTCCGTAGCGGTGGTTGTGAACATGTGCCCATTCAACAAAGGCATTTGCCTGGACCATGGCATCAAACTCGGCGTCGGAGACAAAAAAGTACTCACGGCCATGTTTTTCCTGGCCACGGGGGGCGCGGGTGGTGTGTGAGACCGAGGGCTGCACATGGGAGTCAAGTTCCATCAAGGCTTTGACCAGGCTTGACTTGCCGGCGCCGCTGGGGGCCGCAACCACAAAAAGGTTACCGGGGTACTCCATACATTCTTGATCTCGGGTAGGAAAAAAGGGGGCCTTATTCTATGTTTTGCACCTGCTCACAGATTAGAGGACTTGCACCTATGAAAATGCTCACCCATACAAAATTCATATGTCAATGTTGCCGGCCTGGAGTGCGTTGGTTTCAATGAACTCGCGCCGGGGTTCGACCTCGTCACCCATCAGCATGGTGAACACCTTGTCGGCTTCAATCGCATCGTCAATCTGCACGCGCAGCAAGATCCGCACCTTGGGGTCCATGGTGGTTTCCCAGAGTTGCTCGGGGTTCATTTCACCCAGACCTTTGTAGCGCTGGCGGCTGGTGGCCCCTTCGGCCTGCAAGATCAGCCAGGCCATCGCCTCGCGGAAGTCGCTGACCTTGTGTTCTTTTTGGCGCTCGCCCTCACCGCGCGTCACTTTGGCGCCTTCGGACAACAAGCCCTTGAAGGTTTTGGCGGCTTCGCTCAGGGCCGCGTAATCGGCACCGTGCACAAAGTCCTGCGTGAGCACGCTGCTCTTGATGTTGCCGTGCAGGCGGCGGCTGATGCGCAAAATGGGTTTGTCAGTGCGCACGTCAAATTCGCCAGCTACTTCTGCATCGGGCAGTTGCGCTTGCAGGGCACTGGCGGAGGCTTCGGCATCGGCCAAGGTGTCCATGTTCAAGGCCACGCCATCGGCAATGGCGCGCAGGGCGGATACATCCAAAAAGTGAGCAAGACGCGCAATAACCGCCTGGGCTAGCTGGTGCTTTCTTGCCAATTCAGTCAAGGTGTCGCCAGTTAGCACCGTGCCGTTGTCGCCACCGGTGTGGACCGCCGCATGGACCAGCGCAATGCGCAGCAAAAAGTTGTCGAGGTCGGCGGCACCCTGCAGGTAAAGCTCTTCGCGTCCGGCCTTGACTTTGTACAGCGGTGGCTGGGCAATGTAAATGTGGCCCCGCTCCACCAGTTCTGGCATCTGGCGGTAAAAAAAGGTCAGCAGCAGGGTGCGGACGTGGGCGCCGTCCACATCGGCATCGGTCATGATGATGATGCGGTGGTAGCGGAGTTTGGCCACGTCAAAGTCGTCGTTGCCGGTGGTGCCACCGGCCTTGCCGATGCCGGTGCCCAGGGCAGTGAGGAGCGTCAAAATTTCGTTGCTGGTCAGCAGCTTTTCGTAGCGGGCTTGCTCCACAGTCTAGATCTTGCCGCGCAGTGGCAGGATCGCCTGGAACTTGCGGTCGCGGCCTTGTTTGGCCGAGCCACCGGCGGAGTCGCCCTCGACGATGTAAATTTCACACAAGGCCGGGTCTTTTTCCTGACAGTCGGCCAGTTTGCCGGGCAGGCCCATGCCGTCAAGCACTCCTTTGCGGCGCGTCATGTCACGGGCTTTTCGGGCGGCTTCACGGGCGCGGGCGGCCTCAACGATCTTGCCGACGATGATCTTGGCATCTGCCGGGCGCTCCTGCAGATAGTCATACAGCAGCTTGCTCACGATGTCTTCGACCGGGCCACGCACCTCGGAGCTGACCAGTTTGTCTTTGGTCTGGCTGGAAAACTTGGGCTCAGGCACCTTCACGCTCAGCACACAGGTCAGGCCTTCGCGCATGTCGTCGCCAGTCACTTCCACCTTGGCTTTTTTGGCGATTTCGGTGTCGTCAATGTATTTGTTGATGACACGGGTCATGGCTGCACGCAGGCCGGTCAAGTGGGTGCCGCCGTCGCGCTGCGGGATGTTGTTGGTGAAACACAGCACCTGCTCGTTGTAGCCGCTGTTCCATTGCATGGCCACTTCGACGCCAATGTTGGTGTTCTGGTCGCTCTGGCGGTCGCCCATGGCGTGGAAGATGTTGGGGTTCAACACCGTCTTGCCTTTGTTGATGAAGTTGACAAAACCCCTCACCCCACCGGCACCAGAGAAGTCATCTTCCTTGCCGCTGCGCTCGTCCTTCAGGCGGATTCGCACGCCGTTATTCAGGAAGCTGAGTTCGCGCAGACGCTTGCTCAATATTTCATAATGAAAGTCGAAGTTGGTCTGGAAGATTTCCAGGTCGGGTGCAAAGTGCACCTCGGTACCGCGTTTTTCGGTTTCGCCAATCACCTTCATGGGCGAGACTTCGACACCATTTACGGTCTCGATGAGGCGGTTTTGCACGAAGCCCCGGCTAAATTCCAGCACATGCACTTTGCCATCGCGACGGATCGTCAGACGCAGCATTTTTGACAACGCATTCACGCAACTCA
>CAISLL010000072.1 GCA_903886165.1 uncultured beta proteobacterium
ATCCTTGCGCAGGGACACAACGCCCCGCTTGCCTTTGTCGCGTCCTGCGATGACGATCACTTGATCGCCTTTGCGAATTTTGTTCATGACCAGTCCTTACAAAACTTCAGGTGCCAAGGACACGATCTTCATGAACTTTTCAGTGCGCAATTCACGCGTCACTGGCCCAAAGATACGAGTGCCGATTGGCTCAAGCTTGGCATTCAGCAACACTGCTGCATTGCCATCAAACTTCACCAAAGAACCGTCGCTGCGACGAATGCCCTTGGCAGTGCGAACTACCACAGCACTGTAGACGTCGCCTTTTTTGACGCGGCCACGTGGCGCAGCTTCTTTGATGCTCACTTTGATAATGTCGCCTACGCTGGCGTAGCGACGCTTGGATCCGCCCAGCACCTTGATGCACAGAACGGACTTGGCACCGGTGTTGTCGGCGACTTCGAGTCGAGATTCGGTTTGGATCATTTGTTTAATTCCCAACTTGCACTGAACAATCGATTCACACAATGCAAATCTTTACTTCAGTCAGTCTTGGGCCCGTTACACGCGACATGAACCACTCATGTCGTTAGCTTTGGGCAGATACTTCGGTTTTAACGCGAAGCCTTGTATTATGCAGCAAAAACGTGGGGGCTTCAAGTTTTTTCTGCTGGGCTGGTAAATATATTCGTCGCCAACGGGCGCGCTCCCCTTGCGGCGAGCGCATGCAGTGCCAACATAGAATCAAGCTTTGTGGCTTCCAGGTACAGGAATCAAATGAGCAAACGCATTGCATTTATCGGCGGAGGCAACATGGCCAGCGCCATCATCGGCGGGCTGATCAAGCAAGGCCTCCCCCCTGAGCAAATTGACGTGGTCGAGCCCTTTGAGTCGGCACGCGACAAGCTGCAAGCCAGCTTTGGCATTTTCGCGCGCGCACATGCCGGTGCCTTTCTGTCTGACGCCGCCCTGGTGATATGGGCCGTGAAGCCGCAAACCTTTAAGGAGGCTACGCTGACCGTGGCCGGTCACACAAAGGGCGCCCTGCACCTGAGCGTTGCAGCAGGCATACGCAGCGACAGCATAGCCGCCTGGCTGGGCGTAGACCGCATCGTGCGCGCCATGCCGAACACGCCTGCGTTGATTGGGCAGGGCATTGCTGGCCTGTATGCCCGCGATGGCGCCTCTGCCAATGACAAGGGCTTTGTCGAAGAAGTAATGGCCACCACGGGCCAGTCGATCTGGCTGGAAGCCGAAGACCAGCTCGATGTGGTCACTGCGCTGTCCGGTTCCGGCCCGGCCTACGCGTTCTATTTCATGGAAGCCATGACCACCGCAGGCAGTGAAATGGGGCTGAGCCGCGAACACGCCCACCAATTGGCAGTGGCCACCTTTGCCGGCGCCAGCGCCCTGACCCAGGCGTCTGCCGAGTCGCCACAAGTGCTGCGCCAGCGCGTGACCTCGAAAGGCGGCACAACCTTTGCAGCCATCTCCAGCATGGAAGACAACGACGTGCGCGCCCTGTTCATTGATGCCATGTACGCAGCACGTGAGCGCGCCAAGGAACTTGGCGACGAGTTCGGCGCCGCCTGAGCCCCCTCGTACTGCCCTTGAAAAACCGCCCTCACGGCGGTTTTTCATTACCCGAAGTAGCTGGCTGCGATCCCAACAAAAACTGTCAGCCCGATCCAGTGATTCAGCCGGAAGGCCTTGAAACAGCCTTCACGGGTGCGTGTGCGGATCAACGTGAAGTGCCACACCACCTGCGCCAACGCTGTCATGAGAGCTATGTAAAAAATAGCTGTATATAAAAATGGAATAAGGACTAAAGCCCATATTGTTATAAAAGTCAGATAACACAGCATGACCACCGGCACATCCCATACACCAAGCGTGATGGCCGAGGTCCTGATACCTAGGCGCAGATCATCGTCGCGGTCAACCATGGCGTACTCGGTGTCATAGGCCAGCACCCAGAACAGGTTGCCGAGCATCAGCACCCAGGCCAGCAGAGGCACGTCACCGCGCACCGCCGCAAACGCCATCGGAATGCCCATGCCAAAGGCCACGCCCAGCACCGCTTGTGGCATCGACACATAACGCTTGGCATACGGGTAGGCCAGGGTCACTGCCAATGCGGCACCTGACATGCCAATGGTGAGAGTGTTGGTGGTCAGCACCAGCGCAAACGCCAGCAGCGCCAGCACCGCCCCCACTGCCAGTGCTTCCTTAACTGACACTGCCCCGGTGGTCACAGGGCGCGCGGCGGTGCGCTTGACGTGTTTGTCAAAGTCACGATCGGCCACATCGTTGATGCAGCAGCCCGCGCTGCGCATCAGGATCGTGCCCAGCACAAACACGCCCAGCAAATGCCAGCCCGGAAAACCGCCGCCAGCCACCCAGAGGGCGGCCAGCGTTGGCCACAGCAGCAACAACCAGCCGGCGGGCCGATCCCAGCGGATCAGCGCCAGGTACAAGTCCTTCCTTTTGCGCCACGTCATGTCGTGCCCCATTCATGACAAGCGCTGTACGCCCGGCAACTCACAGGCGTAAATGGCGTTGCGTAGCGCAGCAATGGCTTCGTAGCGGGTGAAGCTGCGCCGCCAGGCCAGCACCACGCGCCGCATCGGAGGCGCGCCGCCATCTTTGTCCGTGATTGGCAGGTATTTCACGTAGGCATCTTCCGCACGCTTGCGTTTCGGTGTTGTGGCCAAGGCCTCCCTTGGCACGCTCAGGCGCGGCACCAACGTGACGCCCATGCCAGCCGCCACCATGTGCTTGATGGTCTCCAGCGAAGAGCCCTCAAAGCTCTTGCGGATGCCTTCGGTGTTGCTGGAAAAGCGCGCAAACTCCGGGCACACCTGCAACACATGGTCCCGAAAACAATGGCCACTGCCTAGCAGCAACATGGTCTCGTTCTTCAGTTCTTCGCTCGTCACCTGGGTTTTGGCCGCCAGCGGGTGATTGAACGGCA
>CAISLL010000073.1 GCA_903886165.1 uncultured beta proteobacterium
CGGCAGACCTCGTCCGCCACGGCCTCGGAGCTGGCCATGTCGACGGTATCAGTGATATCGCGTTGGGCGGTCTTATGCGTCATGGATGCCGTCATTGAGCTGGCTGTGTTGGTCTTGAATTGTCAGCCAAAGGTGATCCCACAGCGCGCATGATAGTGCGTTCAGGCCATGGCACAGGGGGCATCCGCAGGCTTTGCGGTAAGCTGTTGCCTGCAAACCTCTCACAACCCAAAGGAGACTCAAATGAGCGATTCACAAACTGACGGTTTTGGCAAATTTATCCCTGGTTTTGACTTTCTGCAGAATTTGGCCAAGAACGCCACACAAACCGTGCCGCAGATGCCCAATCTGGCCAACTGGATTGCGCCCACGCTCAATGAAGAGGAGTTGGAAAAGCGCATTGCCGAGCTCAAGGCAGTGCATTTCTGGCTGGACCAGAATTCCAAGGCGCTGGGGGCCACGGTGCAGGCGCTCGAAGTTCAAAAGATGACTTTGGCTACCTTGAAGGGCATGAATTTCAACATGGGCGATGTCGCCAACGCCTTGAAGCTCAAGGCCGCCGACACCGTGGCAACGGGCATGCAGAAGGTTTCTGAAAAGGCCGCTGCCACTGTCAAGACAGTGGCTCAGGCGGCGGAGCAGAGCGAGGAAGTCGCCAAAAAAGTCTCCGATGCCGCCAAGCCGATGACCGATGCGGCCGTGGCGGCAGCAGCCAGTTTGGTCGACCCGATGCAGTTGTGGACATCGCTGACACAACAATTCCAGCACATCGCAGCCGGCGCCATGAAGGAGGCCAGCAAGGCCACGGCCATGGACCTGGGCAAAAACCTGGCGAAGGGGGCCGCCGCAGAAACCGTGAAAGCGGTCAAGGCTGCCGTGGGCTCGGCACCTGCCAAAAAGGCTGTCACCAGGAAGGCACCCGCAAAGAAAGCCACAGCAGCACCTGCCAAGAAGTCCACCGGCAAGGCCGTGCGCCGCTGAGCACGCGGATTTCTCAAGCGCAGGTCCTGTCCATGAAGTTGTTCCCGTACGCACATGCCACGCATCCGCAGTGGGGCATGGCCGCCGCCCTGGTGCTGGCGCAGTTGCGGGGGCAAATGGCCCTGCATGGGTATGCCAGCAGCCCGACGCTGGCGCTGCTCTACATCACCGACCACTACGCCCCCGCGGCCGAAGATATCCTGGAATACCTCGGCGCCGAGTTGCCCGAGATCACCGATTGGTCTGGCACCGTGGGCGTGGGTATCGCGTCAAACAACGTCGAATATTTCGATGAGCCTGCCATGGCCGTGATGTTGCTGGAGTTTCCCGCCGACCAATACCGGGTGTTTTCCGGCGTGGCACCGCTCGGACTCGCGTTTGAGGCGCACACCGCACTGGTTCATGCCGACGGCCACACGCCAGACGTGGCGGACCTGATTGAAGAGCTGGCGCAGCGCACCGATTCCGGCTACTTGTTTGGCGGCTTGGCCGCCAGCCGTGGCAGGCCTGTGCAGTTTGCGCTGGCCGGTGACGGCACCGTCAAGGGCCAGGGCAAGGCCAGCGGTGTTTTCAGTGGTGGTTTGAGTGGTGTGGCGTTTGGACCGGAAGTGACCGTGGTATCACGGGTGACGCAAGGCTGCCTGCCGATCAATCGGGCGCACAAGGTGACCGCTGCCGACCGTAATGTGGTGCTGACACTGGACGGCCAAAGTGCCCTTGAGGTGATGCTGCGCGAGCTGGATGTGACACTGGAGCAGCCGCGTGAAGCGCTGCAGGCGGTGCGGGCCACACTGGTGGGCCTGACCGAACCCGCCACTGTGGCGGACGTGGCACAAACCGTCATGCGCACCGGCAACTTTGGCCCCGACGTGCTGGTGCGCCACATCATCGGGCTGGATCCGGGGCGTGCAGGCATCGCGGTGGCGTCTGCGGTGACCGAGGGGATGGAGCTGGCGTTTTGCCAGCGCAACGTGCAAGCCGCACGTGCTGACCTGATGCGCATCTGCGCAGAAATTCGCGAAGAGCTGGAGCCGCAAGAGCAGGCGCTTGAAACCGTCACCGCATTGGCGCAGTCCGAGCTGGAGGCCGCCCCGCATGCCGCCCGCGGCATTGCCGGAGCCATCTATGTCAGCTGTGCAGGCCGAGGCGGGGCGCATTTTGGTGGCCCCAGCGCCGAGCTGCAAATCATCCGCCGGGCCTTGGGTGATGTGCCGCTGGTGGGCTTTTTTGCCGCTGGTGAGATAGCCCGGCATCACTTGTATGGTTACACCGGTGTGCTGACGGTATTTACAGGAAAATAGACCTGTAGACCTTATAAATAAAGCAATATTAGCTATATTAGTGGTAGTTGTTCAAACCGCGCTTTCGCGGCGTTTGTGCCGCTCTTTCCGTTAGAAAAAATCTATCGGGTCAAAGTTATCCTCGGCTGACGCGTGCTGCTGTTTCAGCCAGCGCTTGAAGCGTGCGTCGTCCTGCACCACGGCCAGGTCTTCTTTCATCAGGGCGATTTCCTCGCGCAAATCGAGTTCGGTCTCGGTCAGATGGCGGTGCAAAAAGCTGGCACTCAGAGTGCTAAACAGCGGCAGGTTGAATTCCTGCGCCACCTCTGCCTCCAAGCTGAACAGTTCGGCATTGAGCACCTGGACACGGTCTTTCAACAGCGCCGTCAGGGCCGCCAGCTTTTCCTTGGCCATGCTGGCCATTTGGCTGGCATCCAGCAGCTCGGCGCGCAGTTGCAACTGCAGAAGGGTCAGCAGGTCGCGCTTTTCATAGGCGGCGTTGGCCTCTTTCATCAAGGCAGTTTTGCGCAGTTGCTCCTGCGGGTTGGTCTCACGGTCCGGGTGCAGGGCGCTGACCAGCTGGCGGTAAATGGTGCGCAGGGCGCCGGTGGCGTCTTCGGTTCTGGCGCTGGCAGCAGCTTCGGCCTTGAGTTGTGCCGCCGATTTTTTGCGCTTGCTCGTGCGGTTGGCGCGGGCGGCCTCGTCGGCGGCGGCTTTTTCCTGCATCTTGGCCATGCTGGCGCGCAGCAGGTCGTCCAGGCTTTCAAACGGCGTGTCGTCGTCGCCCATTTTTTCGCCCAACACGTCTTCCATGAACATTTTCATGTCTGCGGCATCGGCTTTTTCCTGTTCGGCCAGCGACTTCTTGTTGTGGGCTGCGTAAATTGCGTGCATGGCGTCGTCACCTGCGCTGGCCAGTTGCGCGGCCAGATGGCACAGAATCTCGCGGGCTATGTTTTTTTGCTTGGCGCTCAAACCTTTGCGCTGCAGGCGCCCATCCAGCCACACCGCCATCTGGCGCATCAGCGCGGTGCGCTCCTTCTCCAGCGGCGCCAGCGTGCGCTCGGCCACCCGGCGGTGTGCATCAGCCAGTTTGCGCGTGTCGTCAATCTTTTTCGCCAGGGTTTCGGTCTGGTTCAGCAACTGGTTGAAACGCTTTTGCGCCGGTGACATGGGGCCGGCGCCAAACTTGAGTGCGCTCAGGACAAGGCCTGCAGGTGGGGTTGTGGCTGCGGGTGTGGGTGTTTGCTCGTCCGGGAAGAGGCTGGTTTGAAGTGGCATGGCGGGCTGCGACAGTGCAAGTTGTCAGGAGAGTCAAAAAAGAAATTTTATAAGCATTTTTAGCCTGTAGTCCTTATGGATAATACCAATATAGCTATGTATTAAGTAGCTAATTGGTGATGCTGACCAATGTTTAGGAGCTATTTTGGGTGATTTCTGAAACGCTGCCAACGCCGTTGGATCCGGTGTTTCAGCACCCGCCCGAGCCGCCACGGCCAGGACGCGCGCACCTGCGCCAGCAAGGCTGTTTTCCAGAGCGTCCAGCGCGCGTACGCACTGGCAAACCAGGCAAGTTGCATCAGCGCAGGCTGTGTCAGGCTGAACAGGCGCGCGACCAGGGCGGTGCCGACCAACTTGGCCGCCAGGATGACCAGTGTGCCGGAGATTACCTGGCCCTGCCCGATCAACCAAAGTGCCAGCAACTTTACCGGAAGCAGCATCAGCGTGGGCAGTAAAAAAAGCGCCAGTGACGCATAGGGCGGCAAGCTTTGAATGCGTTGTTCCAGCCAGCGCAGGCCGGGCAGGCGACCAACCCAGGCCAGCGCGCGCTGCAGCGGCTCCCAGCCCCATTCCTCAAACAGGATCACCAGTGCCAGCAACCCGCCGAACAGGGTTTTGACCAGGCGCAGTGGCAGGCTGGCCAGGGCACGCCAGAAATGTCCGGGTCTGACCTCTGGGTGGTTCATGCGGATGGGAGGGGCGGGAAGGCGAGTTCCTGACAAAGGCTTGCCAGAGGCAAGGCGGTGATGCCGTGGCCCATGGGAAAAGCCTCCTGGCCGGGGTAAACCACCAATTTGCGGGCCGGCAACAGGTCGTCGCAGGCCACATGAAAGCCGCGCTCCACCTTGGGTGTCAGGCTGCGTTTGACCTCGATCGCCCAGATCTCGCCACCCGGCCAGACCAGCAGCAAGTCAATTTCAGCACCGCCCCCGGTGCGGTAGAAATAGCCTTGCACGTTGGCGGGTGCGCACTGCAGCAGGTTTTCAATCACAAAGCCTTCCCAACTGGCCCCCAGCACCATGTGCGACAGCAGGGTTTCCTTGCTGTCGATGTCCAGCAGGGCATGCACCAGCCCGCTGTCACGCACATACACCTTGGGGGTTTTCACCAGGCGCTTGTCGACGTTGGCGTGCCAGGGTGGCAGGCGGCGCACCAGCAGCAAATCGCACAGCAGATCCACGTAGCTTTGTGCGGTTTTGGCATCAACACCGATGTTGCGCGCCAATTGCGCCACATTGAGCATGCCGCTTTGGTGATGTGCCAGCATGGTCCAGAAGCGGCGTAGGGTATCTGGCGCAATGCGCGGGCCAAACTGCGGGATGTCGCGCTCGAGGTAGGTGCGAATGAAGTTTTGTCGCCAGCGCAGGCTGCGTGCATCGCCGGGTGCGGTCAGGCTTTCGGGGAAGCCGCCGCGCAGCCACAGGGCATCCAGCTGCGCAGAGGCGGTTTCAAGCAGGTTGAGCGGGCCGAGTTCCAGGCAGGCCATGCGCCCGGCCAGGGTTTCGCCGGATTGCTGCAGCAAGTCCAGCGAGGCTGAGCCCAGCAGCAGGTAGTTGCCCGATCGCCTGCCGCTGCGCCGGGTTTGGTCAATCAGGCCGCGCAGGACAGGGAACAACGCGGGCGTGCGGTGCACCTCGTCCAGGATCACCAGTTTGTCCAGGTGATCGGCCAGATAGAGTTCAGGTTGTGCCAGCTTGGCACGGTCGCGCTCGGATTCGAGGTCAAGGTAGACGCTGGGGATGGTCTTGGCAGCTTCAAGCGCCAGTGTGGTTTTGCCCGCCTGACGCGGCCCAAGCAGGGCGACAGCAGGTGAATGTTGGAGTTCTTCGGCAAGTACCGGGAGCAAGTGGCGTGTAAACATCCTTGCAATTATGGAGTTTCATTCCATGATTTGCAAGGATAAATCACGCCATTCATCGACCCTGCAGCTACACCCCGCGGGTCCGATCCGCCTTGAATTGCGCCCGGAATGCGCCAAAGGTGCCGGCATCCAGCGAGGCGCGCACCTCGCGCATCAGGTTCAGGTAGTAATGCAGGTTGTGAATGCTGGCCAGCATGGGGCCAAGCATTTCGCCACAGCGGTCCAGGTGGTGCAGGTAGGCGCGGCTGAAGGCACCGCTGACGGTGCCGTTGGCGCGCAGACTGCCTTTGCAGGTGTAGCAGGTGCAGGTGTTGTCCAGCGGGCCGTGGTCTGCCTTGTGGCGGGCGTTACGCATTTTCAGGTCACCAAAACGGGTGAAGAGGGTGCCATTGCGGGCGTTGCGGGTCGGCATGACGCAGTCGAACATGTCCACGCCCGCTGCCACGCCCTCGACCAGGTCCTCGGGTGTGCCGACGCCCATCAGGTAGCGCGGCTTGTGCCACGGCAGGCGGTGCGGCGTGTGCGCCATGATGCGCAGCATCTCATCCTTGGGCTCGCCCACGCTGACACCGCCCACGGCGTAGCCTGGGAAGTCCATTTCAACCAGGGCTTCCAGCGACTCTTGCCGCAAGTTCTCAAACATGCCGCCCTGCACAATGCCAAATAGGGCGTTGGGGTTCTCCAGCCGGGCGAATTCGTCCTGGCTGCGTTTGGCCCAGCGCAAGCTCATTTCCATTGAGGTGCGCGCCTCGGCCTCGGTGGTGATCTGGCCCCGGGTCTTGGGCTCGACCGACAAATAGGGTGTGCATTCGTCGAGCTGCATGGCTATGTCGGAGTTCAGCGTGGTCTGGATCTGCATGCTGACTTCGGGCGACATGAAGAGTTTGTCGCCATTCACCGGGCTGGAGAAATGCACGCCTTCTTCGGTGATCTTGCGCATGGCGCCCAGGCTCCAGACCTGAAAACCGCCCGAGTCGGTCAGGATGGGTTTCTTCCAGCGCTCGAATTCGTGCAGGCCGCCAAAGCTTGCCATCACGTCCAGCCCGGGGCGCATCCACAGGTGAAAGGTGTTGCCCAGGATGATTTGTGCGCCCATGTCTTCCAGGCTGGATGGCATGACACCTTTGACGGTGCCATAGGTGCCAACCGGCATGAAGATGGGGGTCTGCACCATGCCGTGGTTGAGCACCATGGTGCCACGGCGGGCATGGCTGCCGGCGTAGCCGGTGTCTGGCAAGGCTGTGTCAGTGCGAAGTACGTCGAATTGAACCACCGGTTGTGATGGGTGCGGATGGTCGTGCGGGTGATCGTGATCGTGCGGGTGTACGTGAGCGTGTGTCATGTCGATTGAGGAAAGCTTGGTGGGTATTGTCTTTGGTGCCGATGCGTCATTCCATTTCCAAATCATCCGTGTCGTTGTTGCTTCGCCTTGTTGTGCGCTTGCACTGCCTGCGGCTTCGCGCCTAGACACAAGTGATTTGGAAACCGACTCAGGCTTCGCTGCGGCTGTCTTCGTCTTTGTCAACCCACATGCCAGGCTCAAATCGCACCACGCGGTTGCGACCGGAGGCCTTGGCCTGGTAGAGGGCCACGTCGGCGTATTTGACGGCTTGCCAGAAGTCTGCACTGTCGTTCGGGAAGTCTGCAATGCCAATCGAAATTGTCTTCTGGATCACAACGCCATCCACATGGGTCTTGAGCCCTTCCACCGCGACGCGGATTTTCTCGGCCACCAGATCCGCGCGACGCCCCTCGGATTCCTGCAGGATGATCAGGAATTCCTCGCCGCCAAAGCGGATCACCATGTCGGAGGCGCGCACAGACTGTTTGAACACTCTCGCCAATGCTTTCAGCACAGCGTCGCCGGCATCATGCCCCAGGGTGTCGTTGACCATTTTGAAGTGGTCAAGGTCCAGCATCAGGATCGACAAGTGGCTCTTGTGGCGTTTGACGTGGTGGAGCAGGGTTTCCACATACTCCTGCAGAAAACGCCGGTTGTTCAGACCGGTCATGGGGTCATGCAGGGTGGCTTCGCGCAGCGTGTCCATCAGGCGTTTGGCTTCCAGCACGGGCGATGCTTCACGCAGGTAGGCGTTGACGTAAGGTTCCAGGTCCAGCAGGTGTTGTTGGTTCTCGGGTGTACTGACCAGTTGCAGCACGCCCCCCACCGCACCGGATTGCAGGATCGGAAAACACAGGTGGCGGTGACTGCCGGGCTCGGTGGGCCGGAAGGCGTAACAGATGTCGGGGGAGCTCACGCCGTCCACCTTGTGCCCGGTGCGGCGCGCACGGCAGGTCTCGGGGCGGCTCATGATTTGAGGGTCGCACCAGCGGCAGTCCGCGCCGGACGTGCCGTCCACCACGATCGGGATCAGTTCGTTCTTGCCACTGTCAAGCTCGTACAGAGAGAAGTTGGTGATTTGGTGGTCTTGTTCCAGCAGCAGGGATAAGCGCTGGTAAATCTCGATCTTGTTTTCGTCTTCTTCAATGGCTTGCTTGAAATGCGCAGCCTTGGTCAGGCCATCCACCATCGAAATGGTGGCTGTCAGCAGGTTTTCGTCCGGTGAGGAGGCGCGCCCGGTGAGGCCGGCCACACTGTTGACGATGCGGTTCAGGCCATCGTCCAGGTATTTCAGCAACAGGTTCAGATCGGATGCAATGGTGCCGATCTCATCGTTCGTCTTGTGTTCGATTTGTGACCTGAAGTCGCCTTGCAGCGCCTTGTGCACCGCCCGCTCCACCGCCTTGGCAGTGCTGGAAATAGGTTTCAGCATGCGCCGCATCAGCACGGCCAGCAGCAAGGAAAAAATCACCACCACCGAGACAATGCCGGCAATCGTCAGCAGCGCCTTTTGCCGGATGTCAGAGATTGACATGGTCATGGACACCGCACCCAGCACAGTGCCTTCAGCCACCTTGTGGCAATTCAGGCAATTGGGGCTGCCGTGTGACGATGCGACGTAGGGAATGACGCCCTTGAAAATCAGGTCATCACCCATTTCGACCAGCTTGAAGCGTGGCTGCGCGGTCTTGAACACCGCAAGCTCGTCTTCGCTGACGTCGGTTTCCTGCTTGAGGCCGGCGCCAAACTGTTGCACCACAAATGGCGAACGCACCACGTTGGCCGACTTCAGCCCCTTGATTTCAAGCAGCCGCTTGAGAAAGCTTTCACGCTTGTCGATGGTGCCATTGATCATCGACTCGGTCAGGTGCACGCGCACAATTTCTGCCGCCGTGCGGATGTTCTCGGTGGCCGTGCTGATGGAAAAAATGCGAAACGCATACAGGCTGATTGCAATCAGCGCAAACACCAACAAGCCCAGAATGCTGGCAAAGAACAAGTTGGCTTTGGTGTTGAGGTTCATGCGCAGCCTGGTTGATTTACCTTGCCTTGATGCGACAGGGTTTGAAAAAATTATAGGGACAGTCAACCCATCCGTGCCAGCGAGCGAATGGCGGGTGTCGGGCTGTGAGGGGGTTGCCTTGCAATCCGGCACGGGTGCTATAACTCAAAGTGGCGCCGCACCCGGTCTTCCAGCAATTGGCGCGCGACATCTTCGTTTGCATGGGACAGGAGGTCAAAAATCTCTCTTGCCATCGGTTTGAAGACCGCCATGACGCCGGGGTCAAAATGACTGCCAGTGTCTTTGTCAAGAATGGCCATGGTGGCTTCAAAACCCATGGGCTCTTTGTAGGGGCGTTTGGAGCACAAGGCGTCAAACACATCAGCGACGGCAAAAATTCGCGCTGACAGGGGAATGTTCGCACCTTCAAGGTGTTGCGGGTAACCAGATCCGTTCCATTTTTCGTGGTGCGAGGCCACCACGTCATTGGCACCATCAAGCCATCCTGCGCCGGTGACAATGTCCTTGCCCTGGTTCACGTGGGTACGCATGATGGTCATTTCTGCCTCGTCAAGTTTGCCGGGTTTGAGCAAAATGGCATCCGGAATGCCAATTTTTCCCACATCATGCAAGAAGCTGCCGGCAATCAGTGCCTGCATGTCCTTGCCCTGGATGCCCATTTTTTCGGCAACGCCTGCCGCGATCCAGGCCACACGGTAGTTGTGGGCACCAGTGTCTGAGTCGCGTTTGGCAATGGCTCGGCCCAAGGCCTCCATCATCGAAATATGTGAATCCAGCACCTCGCGGGTTTTGCGCTCGTTGTCGGAAGACAGGCGCACCACGACCGGGTACAGGGCCGCGCCGCAGAGCAAGGAGGCCAGGCAGACCATGAGCGCGACCGTGAGCGAATTGTGAAGAATTTGTGCCTTTTGCCACTCCGGCACCACGCGAACGCCTTCGAAATAGCCGGTAATGGGCAACTGCATGTTGGTGGCTGACTCGCGCAGAGGCACAAACACACGCAGTATCCACAAATCGCCAGAGAGCCTCAGACTTTCATATGAAGGCTGGGTGTAACTTGGCTTGCCGTGTGAGGGCAGGGCCGGCTCAACCGCCGCACCTTCTTTTGTAAGGGACTCCGCCAGCTTGTCACCTGCCGGGCTGTAAATTTCGGCAATGTCAAACAGGCCGCCCGAGATGGTTTTGGCCGCCAATTGCGCATGTTCAGTGGCTTTTGGTCCGGTCAAGTTGATCGCGTCATAGTGGTGGAGCAGTCGGCCGGACTCTTCAGTGGCCAGTGACACCACGCTTTCTTCAGCACTCTCGCGCGTGACAAACCAGGCCACCGGGCTGGCAACGGATGCCAGCAACAAGCTGACGCCAGCAATGCGAATGGCGGTGCGTTTTTGAAAGTTGTTCATGAACAGGTTCGCTTATCCAATCCGCCAATCAGGCCAACCGATTATGCTGCGCCGCGACGCGACAAAAACATGGCATCGCCGTAGCTGAAAAAGCGGTACTGGTTTTGTATGGCGTGGGCATACAGGGCCATGATGTGCGAGTAGTCCGCAAAGGCGCTCACCAACATCATCAGGCTGGACTTGGGCAGGTGAAAGTTGGTGATCAAGGCGTCCACCAATTTGAATTCAAAACCGGGGGTGATGAAGATGCGGGTGTCACCAGAAAAAGGGGACAGATCACCATTCCACTGCAGCGCCCATGATTCCAGCGCCCGCACGCTGGTGGTGCCCACGGCAATGATGCGGCCTCCGCGCGCACGGCAGTCCAGAATGGCTTGCTGCGTCGCCCCCGATACTTCATACCACTCGCTGTGCATCTGGTGCTCGGCCAGGTTTTCGGTCTTGACGGGCTGAAAGGTGCCAGCGCCTACGTGAAGCGTCACATGCGCTCGCTGCACGCCCATGGCATCTATCTGAGCCAGCAGGGCTTCATCAAAGTGCAGCGCTGCAGTAGGGGCAGCCACTGCGCCGGGGTTTTTTGCGAAGACGGTCTGGTAGCGCTGCGCGTCCTCCGCTGTGTCGGTGTGTGTGATGTAGGGAGGCAGCGGCACATGGCCGTGACGCGCCATCAGTGTGTAAGGGTCATCACCCGCGTCGTTGCACAACACAAAACGAAACAGCGGCCCATGTGCATCAGGCCAGCGCCCGAGCAGCGTGGCACTGACATGGTCGTTGCTGCCGGGTGCACTGACCAGACTGACAGTGCTGCCCACTTCAGGTTTTTTGCTGACCCGCATGTGTGCGGCCACCTGGTTGCCCTGCAGCACACGCTCCACCAGCAATTCCAGCTTGCCGCCGGTGGATTTTTCGCCAAACAGGCGAGCGTTCATGACTTTGGTGTCGTTGAACACCATCAGGTCGCCGGGCTGCAGCAATTCGGAAAGGTCACGAAACCTGCGGTCCACTGGCGTGCTGCCACTGCCGTCGAGCAGGCGGGAACCACTGCGCTCTGGCGCGGGGTGTTGGGCAATCAGTTCTGGAGGCAGTTCGAAGTCGAAATCGCTCAGGGTGTAGGTGCGCTGTGCGCTGGGGGGAAATGCGGTCATGGTGCTAGAAGGGGGAGCGCGTCGCGCCTGCCAATTGGGTGGGTCAAGATTGTCGCAGGCCAAGTTGTCGCCCGCAGCATGAGGATGCTCAATGCAGAAATGCGTCCGATTCTTGACCCGTTTGCCCAAGGTATGGCCAACCCACCCAACACTGAGATCAATTGGCACCGAATCCATCCAGCGCATCGCTTGGTGTCAGTTCGGTCGCAAGTGCGCCTGCGGCGGATGTGGATGCTTTGTAAAAGGTGTGGGTTGCGGATATAACGCGGGTTGATCAGATCCGGAGGGGGCCTGATGACAACGTGTTGAGGATGTACATGAGGATCGTGGACGACAAGAGGCATGGTGACAGCCAGATCGTGCACATCTCGCCCACGAATGATCGGATTTTCCAGAAATGGTCTATGGGAGTGATCAAAAGTAATCCCCTGCAGTTTCATCACATGAGCAAATTGCGCGAGCAACGTTCTGAATCGGTTCATCCGAAGGCATTCATCGCGGGAATGAATGAGTTTCTCAAGATGCTAAATACCGGCCAACCTGCTGATTCAGCGCCAGCGGGGAAACCGCCGCAATGAGGAGATGCAAAATCAGCGCATGTCTGAGCCGTTTTCCACGTCCACTGCCAAGCCAGCCGTCAAACCCCTGACCGGCCCGCAAAAGGCCTTGCGCAAGTTGGGCCTGAACCGCGCCATTGACCTTGCGCTGCACCTGCCGCTGCGCTACGAGGACGAAACCAGCCTGGTGAAGCTGAATGACGTGCGCGAAGGTGATGTGGCCCAGGTGGAGGGTATTGTGACGCACAGCGAGGTCAAACTCAGCGGCCATCGCCAACTGCTGGTGACGCTCGATGACGGCACTGGCACTTGCCTGTTGCGATTTTTTACCTTCTACCCATCCATGCAAAAAGCGCTGGCGGCGGGCAACCGGATTCGGGTGCGTGGCGAAATCCGCGGCGGCTTTGCCGGGCATACCATGATGCACCCGGTGGTGAAACCCGCGGGCGGCGAGCTGGCCACTGCCTTGACCCCGGTGTACCCCACAGTGGCCGGTTTGCCCCAACCCTATTTGCGACGCGCAGTGCAAGCCGGGCTGGCACGGGCCGAGTTGCACGACACCATTCCGGCACAATATTTACATGAAATTGACATAAAGCCCTTATGGAATATGCGTAAGGCGCTACATTTTTTACATAATCCAACACCTGATGTGTCGCTCGGCGCCTTGCAAGACCACAGCCACCCGGCATGGCAGCGGCTGAAAGCCGAGGAACTGCTGGCGCAGCAACTTTCGCAATTGCAGTCGCGGCGCGCGCGTGCGCGGTTGCGCGCGCCAAGGCTGGCAGGTGTGTATCACCATTCACACCCTGTTCCGGGTCAGATGTCACCAAACCCCCCGGATGCGGAAATCGCTGCGCCCGGGGAAGTCCCGTCGCTTCATGGGCGCTTGCTGGCCACGCTGCCGTTCCAGCTCACCAGCGCACAAACACGTGTGGTGACCGAGATCACACAGGACATCGCGCGCGCCATTCCCATGCACCGCCTGCTGCAGGGTGATGTGGGCGCAGGTAAAACGGTGGTGGCCGCGCTGGCGGCTGCGGTGTGCGTGGATGCCGGCTGGCAGTGCGCGCTGATGGCGCCCACCGAGATTCTGGCTACGCAGCACTTTGCCAAACTGGTCGGCTGGTTGCATCCCCTGGGCATCACCGTGGCCTGGCTCACCGGTAGCCAGAAAACCAAGGAGCGCCGTGAGATGCTGGCGCTGATTGCCAGCGGCCAGGCGCAGCTGGTGGTGGGTACACACGCGTTGATCCAGGACAAGGTGCAGTTCAGGCAACTGGCGCTGGCCATCATCGACGAGCAGCACCGCTTCGGCGTGGCGCAGCGCTTGGCCCTGAGAACCAAAATGACCGCCGACGCAAGCGATGCAACGGGGGTGGAGCCCCATCTTCTGATGATGACCGCTACGCCTATTCCGCGCACGCTGGCGATGAGTTATTACGCTGATCTGGATGTGTCGACCCTTGACGAGTTGCCGCCCGGGCGCACGCCGATCATCACCAAAGTGGTTCATGACACAAGGCGTGACGAGGTGATTCTGCGCATTGCTGACCAGATTGCCCAGGGGCGCCAAATCTATTGGGTCTGCCCGCTGATTGAAGAAAGCGAGGCGCTTGACCTGACAAATGCCACAGAAACCCACGCCCAGCTCAGCGCTGCGCTGCCAGGCGTGATGGTTGGCCTGCTGCATTCACGTATGCCGGTGTTTGAGAAGAGGGCGGTCATGGGTCTGTTCACCAGTGGTCAGATGGCGGTGCTGGTGAGCACCACCGTGATTGAAGTCGGGGTGGACGTGCCAAACGCATCATTGATGGTGATCGAACACGCCGAGCGTTTTGGCCTGAGTCAGTTGCACCAGTTGCGCGGGCGCGTCGGGCGTGGCGCGTCGGCTTCGGCCTGTGTGTTGCTTTATTCCACCGGCGACGCACCGCGCCTTGGCGAAACCGCAAGGGCGCGCCTGAAGGCCATGGTTGAAACCGGCGATGGTTTTGAGATTGCCCGGCGTGACCTGGAAATACGCGGGCCGGGCGAGTTCATGGGCGCGCGTCAGTCGGGTGATGCCATGCTTCGCTTTGCTGATGTGACCGAGGATGCGCATTTGCTGGACTGGGCGCGCCGCATGGCCCCGGTGATGCTCGATGCCCACCCGTCGTTGGCCGAGCAGCATGTGCAGCGCTGGCTGGGCGGCAAGGCCGAGTTTTTGAAGGCCTGAGCTTTTGGGCCACCCGTGGCTCTGGGTGAAAATAGCGCCATGACCCTGACTGAACTCAAATACATCGTGGCGGTGGCGCGTGAGCGGCACTTTGGCAAGGCGGCCGAGGCCTGTTACGTGTCGCAGCCCACCTTGTCGGTTGCCGTCAAGAAGCTGGAAGAAGAGTTGGACGTGAAGCTGTTCGAGCGCAGCGCCAACGAAGTCAC
>CAISLL010000074.1 GCA_903886165.1 uncultured beta proteobacterium
ATTGCTGAATTATGTGGACACCCCGGAACACGCCTGGGACGTGATCCGGCGCTTTTACGACCTGTGAGCCGCGGCAGGAGGACGCAAGCACCAGGCGGTGCGCGCCCCCATCGCCACACTGGCACCCACGGTCCAGAACACCAGCGACACGCCCAGCACGGCGCCTGCGCTGCCGAACAACATGGGCATCAACACGCTGGAGGCGTTGATCGCCATCAACCGGAACCCCAGCGCCTCGCCATGACGTGCCGCGGGCGTGATCTGGTGCAGGGTGCTCATGATCATCGGCTGCACCGAGCCCAGTGACACGCCCAACAGGGCAGAGCAGATGCCCATCGTCACGGCATCCGGCATGAACGGGTAAATGCCAAACAGGCTGGCGGTTGCCAACATGGCCGCGGTCACCACCACCCACTCATGCAAATGGGCGGCCAGAAACGGTATTGCCACCCTGACGGTGGTAGCGGCTAAGGCAAATACTCCCAGAATGGCACCAATGGCGGAGGCACTCACTCCCCGCTCGTGGCCCAACACCGGCACCACAAAGGTGTGCACGTCCCAGCAGGACGACATCAGCCAGTTGACCAGCAACAGGCGGCGCATCATGGGTTGGCGCAACAAATCCCAGGCACGGCCCTTGTCAGCGCCTGGCGTCACAGGGACTGGTGGCAGCTCCACGGTGAGGCGTATCCATAGCCAGGTCATCAAAGGCAGGCAGGCCAGACCAAAGAATGCCACCCGAAACCCGCTCGCGTCAATCAGTAAACCGGCGGTGATCGGCCCGATGAAGTTGGACAGCGCCGGTCCAATCGAGAGCCAGCTGAACATGCGTTTGAGGTCGGCGGTGTTCTGCGCAGAGCGCCCAACATGGCGCTGCAGGCTGATCGACGCCACACCGGTGGCGCCGCCAGTCATCAGGGCACTCAGACACAATACAGGGAATATGGGAAACGCCACCGCCAACCCGGCGCCGGTGCTGGCGGCTATGACGCAAAAGCCGATGGGGCGCTTGAATCCGTTGCGGTCGGTATAACGACCGGCGGGCAAGGCCAGAAACACCTGGGTCAGGGCAAACAAGGACAGCAGCAGCCCCACGGCCAGCGCGCTGTGCCCTTCGCGCAACGCCATCAGCGGTGCGGCCATCCGCACGCCGGCCATGCAGGCATGCAAACTGATGTGCCCGGCAATCAGGTGGGCCAGTGCCACCGGGCCCAGTGGTGCGGTGGCGGTCGTCACGGATTGGCGGGCCCGTCGGTGCTGTCGAAGTCAAGGTCGTGCACGATCAGCGCCGAGCTTTGTGTTTCAGACAAGGCCTCCACATTTTTAAGGGCACGGCCCATGGCGCGGCTGCGGGTTTGGGCCCCGTCAATGGTTTTCAGCACGGTCTCGGTTTGTGACTTGACCTTGGCCAGCACGTCGCCAAACTTGCCAAATTCGGTTTTGACGGCACCCAGCACCTGCCAGACCTCGCTGGCGCGTTTCTCCAGCGCCAGCGTCCGAAACCCCATTTGCAGCGAACTCAGCAAGGCCAGCAGGGTGGTGGGTCCGGCCAGCGTGACGCGGCAGTCGCGCTGCAGGGCTTCCATCAAGCCGGGGCGGCGCAGCACTTCGGCATACAGGCCTTCGGTGGGTAAAAACAGGATGGCAAAGTCGGTGGTGTAGGGCGGCTCCAGGTATTTGTCGGCAATCGATTTGGCTTCCAGGCGAATACGCTGTTCCAGCCCCCGCGCCGCCAGCTCGGCGCCTGGTGCATCGGCGCGGCCCTGGGCATCAAGCAGGCGCTCGTAGTCTTCGTTGGGAAACTTGGCGTCAATCGGCAGCCACAAGGGAATGCCTGAATCCGAGCGGCCCGGCAGCTTGACGGCAAAGTCGACCACGTTTTTGCTGCCCGGGCGAGTGGCGATTTGCGCGGCGTATTGGTCTGGCACAAAGACTTGTTCCAACAGCGAGGCCAATTGCGCCTCGCCAAAAATGCCGCGCGTTTTGACGTTGGTCAGCAAGTGCTTGAGGTCGCCCACGCCTTGCGCCAGCGTCTGCATTTCGCCCAGGCCTTTGTGCACCTGATCCAGCCGGTCGGCGACCTGTTTAAAGCTCTCGCCCAGGCGCGCCTGCAAGGTGCTTTGCAGCTTTTCGTCGACCGTGGCACGCATTTCGTCGAGCTTCGCAGCGTTGCTGGTTTGCAATTGCGCCAACTGTTTTTCAAGGGTTTCGCGGATCTCGCTCATGCGCCGTGCGTTGGACTCACTCAAGCCTGAGAGTTGGAGGGTGAGGGTGTCGTGCAGGTTTTTTTGCAACAAGCCGAGCTGTTGACCAAAGGCGTCGATTTGTGTGTTTTGTGTGCGCGTGGCCTCCGCACCCTGCTGCACCAGGGTTTGCTGAAAGGTAGAGAGGTTGAGCGCGAGTTCCTGGCGGCTGTCGCGCGAGCTGTCCAGCACCTCCCGCCGCAGCGCCCGCTCAAGTCGCTCTGACGTGGTGTTGATATGCTGCACCAGTTGCTCTGAATCGGCGGCTCCTTTTTGGCCGCTGCGCCACCACATCACCAGCAGCAACAGCGCGTTCACACAGGTCAGGCCCAGGACCAGCCACGTCACGAACTCATTCACGTCTAAGAGTCTCCTTGTGACCTATTGTTGTTCAAAAACGCCCGGAACCGGCACGGCAGGTAACTTTAACTTTTATATAGATAAATAGCTTGAAGCCCTTATTAAACAAAAATAATCAGCTGCATTAAATATAGCTAATTCAAGGGTGTCACGGCCTTGCCGTGTTTCAGAAAACCAATCAGGTTGTCGGCTGCCAGTTGGGCCATGGCCAGGCGTGTGGGCATCGTGGCGCTGGCAATGTGCGGTGTCAGCACCACATTGGGCACGGTCAGCAAATCCGGGTGCACGGCAGGTTCACCCTCAAACACATCCAGCCCAGCGGCAGCAATCACACCCTGCTTCAAGGCCGCGGCCAACGCGGCATCGTCCACAATGCCGCCGCGGGCAATGTTCACCAGGGTGGCGCTGGGTTTCATTTGCGCCAGTTCAGCCGCGCCAATGGCGTGGCGTGCTTCAGCAGAGTAGGGCAGCACCAGAATCAAATGGTCAGCCTGTTGCAACAGGTCGGGCTTGCTGACCCATGTGGCGCCACAGTTGAGTTCGGTGGCAACGTCCAGCCGTGAACGGTTGTGGTAGATCACCTTCATGCCAAAGCCATGCGCGCCGCGCTTGGCAATGGCCTGCCCAATGCGGCCCATGCCCAGAATGCCCAGTGTGCTGCCATGTATGTCAGAGCCGGCAAACATGTCGTAACGCCAGCGGTTCCACAAACCGGCGCGCAAAAATCGCTCGCTTTCGGCCATGCGCCGGGCGGTGGCCATGAGCAGTGCGAAGCCAAAATCGGCGGTGGTCTCGGTCAGCACGTCGGGCGTGTTGGTGGCCTTGATGCCGGCGGCGGTCATCGCCTGCAGGTCAAAATTGTTGTAGCCCACCGCCATGTTGGCGCAAATTTTCAGGTCCGGGCAGGCCGCCAGCAGTGCCGCGTCAATGCGCTCGCTGCCGGTGGTGAACACACCTTGTTTGCCCTGCAGCTTGTCAATCAACTGCGCGGGTGTCCAAAGCGTGTCGTCCTGGTTGGAAGTGACCTCAAAATGAGGCTCAAGCAGCGTCAGAATCTGCGGAAAAACAGCGCGCGCGACCAGGATGGAAGGCTTCATAAACGCATCAATGGCCAAACAGGCGCATTTCCACGATGTAGACGAATGCACCTGCAAAATAGCCCATCAGCGCCAACAGGCTGATCTTGCGCACGTACCAGATGAAGTCGATCTTCTCAAGCCCCATGGCTGCCACCCCGGCGGCTGAACCAATGATCAGAATCGAGCCGCCGGTGCCGGCGCAATACGCCATGAACTCCCACAGGAAGCTGTCCGGCGGATATTGCTCCAGGCTGTACATGCCCATGGACGCGGCCACCAGTGGCACGTTGTCGACGATCGCGCTGACCAGGCCGATGAGCAGGACGATGATGTCCTGGCGCCCGACTGTCTGGTCAAGCCACTGGGCGATCGAGGCCAAAATGTGGGTGTGTTCCAGCACCGCCACGGCCAGCAATATGCCAATGAAGAACACCACGGCGCTCATGTCGATGCGCGTCAGCGCGCGCGCCAGGGTCAGGCGTTGCTTTCTGAGGTCTTCTTCCTGACGGTGCACCAGATCACCCACGGCCCACAGGATCCCCAGCCCGAACAAGATCCCCATGAAAGGCGGCAAATGCGTCACTGCCTTGAACACCGGGACCGCCACCAGAATACCAAGTCCCAGAAAAAACATCAGGTTGCTCTCGAACGCGCTGGTGTGAAATTCCTCACCGGTCTCCCTTTGTTTCTGCGGCACGACGGGACGGTCGCCCATCATGTAGCTGGTGACCGCCAGCGGCACGATCATGTTGATGAGCGATGGCAGGAACAGGCCCTTCATGATTTCAGCCGCCGTGATTTGGCCGCCAATCCAGAGCATGGTGGTGGTGACGTCACCGATCGGTGTCCAGGCTCCGCCGGCATTGGCTGCAATCACGATGATGCCGGCAAAGAACAGGCGGTCATCACGTTTGCCCAGCAACTTCTTCATCAGTGACACCATGACAATGGTGGTGGTCAGGTTGTCCAGGATCGCGCTGAGAAAAAAGGTCACAAAACCGACCATCCACATCAGCTTGGACAGCCGCTCGGTCTTGATGCGCGAGGTGATGACCTCAAAACCGTTGTGCGCATCCACCACCTCCACAATGGTCATGGCACCCATCAGGAAAAACACAATCTGTGCGGTCGCCATAAGGGACTCTGACAAATTTTCACTCACCAGGTGAACGTCACCGCTAGACAGTGCATAAATGGTCCAGAGCAATCCAGCGCCAATCAGGGCGGATGCGGACTTGTTGACCTTTAGGGGGTGTTCAAGCGCGATGGCTGCATAAGCCAACACGAACACAATGACCAGGGCAGTCAGCATGGGGGGTTACCTCAGGTGTTGTTAGGAAAAAGCAGCCGTGATTATGACGACTCGATAAATCATAGCCTGACACAAACCTGTGCACTTTCCAGTCCGCTCTCTCATCTGATGCAACAGATTCGGGTGCGAATGCCAAAAAAAAGCCACCCGAAGGTGGCTTTCTGAACCAGCGAGCCGCTGATTACTTGGAAGCGGCAGGAGCAGCAGCGGAAGCGGCAGCAGCTGGGGCAGCAGAAGCTGCGTCAGCTGCAGGAGCTGCAACAGGAGCTGGTGCTGGAGCGGCAACAGGAGCTGGTGCAGGTGCAGGAGCTTCTTCTTTCTTGCCACAAGCGGCGAGGGCGGCAGCAGCGATCACAGCGATCAAGACGAGAGATTTGTTCATTTGAAGTACCTTAATATAAAACTGGATATAAAAAACCGATTTCCGGAAATCGTTTTTGTGGTCTCCCACAAATAACCAAGCAAACAAACAGCGAAGTGTTTCGGTTGTACGCTTAGCCACTTATTATAGTGTAAACCCTAATGATTTTGACAATGCGCCATCATAAACTGTTGGGCTTTAGCGTCATTACACCCGTCTGCGGGTATTCCAGTGGTGGCGTTAATCCATCGCGAGCCACCCGGCGCCACCCCAAGACACCAGCAACTCAAACGCATTGGCACTGAGTTTTACGATG
>CAISLL010000075.1 GCA_903886165.1 uncultured beta proteobacterium
CCACATTTCTCCGCGCGACAAAGCTGAAATCCTGGCGCAGGCACTGCCTTACATCCGCAAGTTTCACGGCAAGACCATGGTCATCAAATATGGTGGCAATGCCATGACTGACCCCGCCTTGCAGGCCGATTTTGCCGAAGATGTGGTGCTGTTGAAACTGGTTGGTATCAACCCCGTGGTGGTGCACGGTGGGGGCCCGCAGATTGAAACCGCCTTGAAGCGCCTGGGCAAGAAAGGTGAATTCATCCAGGGCATGCGTGTCACCGATGCCGAGACCATGGAGGTGGTCGAGTGGGTGCTGGGCGGCGAAGTACAGCAGGACATTGTCGGCCTGATCAACCAGGCCGGTGGCAAGGCGGTCGGCCTGACAGGGCGCGATGGCGGCCTGATTCGCGCGCAAAAGCTCAAGATGCTTGACAACGTGGACCCGACCAAAGAGCACGATGTCGGCCAGGTCGGCGACATCGTCAGCATTGACCCGAGCGTGGTCAAGGCGCTGCAAGACGACGCCTTCATCCCCGTCATCAGCCCGATCGGGTTTGGTGAAAATAATGAAAGCTACAACATTAACGCCGATGTGGTTGCTGCCAAACTCGCCACCGTGCTGAAAGCTGAAAAGTTGATGATGCTTACCAACATCAGCGGTGTGCTGGACAAGGAGGGCAAGCTTCTCACCGACCTCACGGCCAGACGCATTGACGAGTTGTTTGCAGACGGCACCATCTCTGGTGGCATGCTGCCCAAGATTGCTGGCGCGCTTGATGCTGCCAAGAGCGGTGTCAATTCGGTGCACATCGTTGATGGCCGCGTGCCACATGTGCTGCTGCTTGAAATTCTGACTGACCAGGCGTTTGGTACCATGATCCGCTCGCATTGACGGGCAAGAACGGCCGTTGCGGGCTGAAGACCACGCCACGCAATGGTGACAGGTTGGGTGTTGTGGAAATTGCTATATTAAAGACAGCTATTGACGCTTTTTTCACATGGTCTATAGGCTAATTTCATCATGAGAATCTTGTTGGTTGAAGACGATGTGATGGTGGCCTGCGGCATCAAGCTGGGCTTGGTGGATGCCGGTTATGCGGTTGATTGGCTTGGCAGTGCTGAAAAAGCGCTGGAAGTCAGCCGCAACGAGGCATTTGACCTGGCGGTGATTGACCTGGGGTTGCCCGGCATGGACGGCCTCACGCTTACGCAGCGCCTGCGGCAGGGAGGCCATAGCCTGCCGGTGCTGATCCTGACCGCGCGCGATGCGCTCAACGACCGGGTGCGCGGCCTGGACATGGGCGCGGATGACTACATGATCAAACCTTTTGAGTTACCTGAGTTGCTGGCCCGCCTGCGTGCCTTGTTGCGTCGCTCCCAGGCAGCCACCTCGTCGGTGCTGTCTTTTGGCCCGCTGGAAATGGACACCGCCACGCGCCGTGCCTGTGCGCGGCCCAGTGGCCAGCTGATTGACCTTGGCCAGCGGGAATGGACGGTGCTTGAGTATTTTTTGATGAACGCACCCAAACCCGTCAACAAGGACAAGTTGCTGCAAGCCCTGACCGGCTGGGACAAGGAAATCACGCCGAATGCGGTCGAGGTTTACATTTCGCGCCTGCGCAGCAAGCTCGAACCCATTGGTGTCGCGCTGCGCTCCATTCGCGGGTTTGGCTACCGACTTGAGTTGCTGACGTCTGCTGCGCCAGATCAGTCGGCGCCGGATTAGGCGGCCATGCACCTGGCCGCCGTGTCGTCTGGCTTGCGGCGGCGCTTGCTGCTGCTGCTACTGGTGCCCCTGACGCTGCTGGCCGCCATCAACACCTGGTTTGATTACCGCTCGGCGGATGACGCCGCGCTGCAACAAGACCGGCAATTGCTGCAACTTGCGCCCTTGCTGGCCGACTCTGTGGTGGCCCCGGGCAAGACCGCTGCGGACCCGCCGCTGTTGCTGCTCGCCCCCGCGATCGATGACTTCTTGAAAGAAAGCGCGCATGCGGCGTTTGGCGTGAGTGGGCTGGACGGCGAGGGGCTGCTCGGCGCTGACTGGCTGACTGGTTTGCCACCCACGACCACCGAGCCTGAATTTGCCAGCGAAGAGCACAACGGCGTGATTTACCGCATCGTGTCCCAGCGCGTCAAGACTGCTGGTGGTGAGTTGGTGGTGCGGCTGGCGGCCGGCTCGGACCCGCGCCAACAATGGTTTGCTCAGGTGCTGCAAAAAGTGCTGTTGCCCAACCTGATCCTGATCGTGCTCGGTGTGCTGGTGATCAATTGGGCGGTTGGGCGCGCGCTGGCGCCCTTGCTACTGCTCAGAAACGCGGTGGAACACCGCTCGCCACGTGACCTCAGCCCGCTGGATGCGGAAGCCTCGCCGGAAGAAGTGCGTCCGCTGGTGCAGTCACTCAACCGCTTGCTGGCGCTGGTGCAAGCCCAGGCGCAAAGCCAGGCCCGTTTTGTGGCCGATGCCGCGCACCAGTTGCGCACGCCGCTGGCGGGTCTGCAGTCGCAAATTGAGGCATTGGCGCAAAGCACTGAGCGTGTCGATGAAGCACACCCCGCTGATCAGGAATTTATCACAAATTCCCCTTTAGTCCATGCAAAACAAAGGAATGGCGCTATTTATTTGGATGTGATGCAGGTCCAGCGCCTGCGCGATGCAGCGCGGCGCACCACCCAGCTGGCGAATCAGTTGCTGGCGCTGTCCCGGGTGGATGCACGCAACCCGGCAACCCAGACCCCCGAACAAGTGGACTTGAAAGCGCTGTGTGAAAGCGTGTTGGAAGAGCAACTGGATATGGCAGCTGCCAAACAGATTGACCTTGGCCTCGAAGCCCAACCGGTGCGTGTGTGGGGTCAGCTGTGGCTGCTGCGGGAGTTGCTCAGCAACCTGGTGGACAACGCCCTCAAGTACACGCCGGCAGGTGGCACCGTCACGTTGCGCTGCGGTCATACCGGTGCAGAGCGTGCGCCCATGCTGGAGGTGGAAGACGATGGCCCCGGCATTGCCCCGGAACACCGGCAAAGTGTGTTGGACCGCTTTTTTCGTGTGCCCGGCAGCGCCACCGAGGGCAATGGGCTGGGCCTGGCCATTGCTGACGAAATTGCCCGCGTGCACGGCGGGCAATTGCAGGTACGTGAGGGCGCTGCAGGGCGCGGCGCCCGCTTCACGCTGGTGCTGCTGTGCGAGAATGAAATTGACCCCCATGCACTATGACGCTACCCCACGCCATGCCTGATTCAACATCCCCAACCCAGGCGGAAACGCTGGCGCGCAAGCGCCCCAAACCTGGCGAGCGGCGTGCGCAAATATTGCAAACATTGGCCGCGTTGCTGGAGCAGCCTGGCGGTGAGCGCATTACCACTGCCGCACTGGCCGCCAGTTTGCAGGTGAGTGAAGCCGCGCTGTACCGTCACTTTGCCAGCAAGGCGCAAATGTTCGAGGGGCTGATTGACTTCATTGAGCAGTCGGTGTTTGCCCTGATCAACCAGATTCAGACCCAGGCGCTTGAAAGCGGGCCGCGCCAGGCGGTGCAAATCATCACCATGCTGATCCGGTTTGCCGAGAAAAACCCCGGCATGGCACGCGTCATGGTGGGCGACGCTTTGCTGCTTGAGCATGAGCGCCTGCAACAGCGCATGAACCTGTTTTTTGACAAGCTGGAAGCGGCCCTGAAGCAATGCCTGCGGGAGGATGCGGGTGCCCAAGGCAGTGCACCACCGGATGCCCAGGTGCGGGCAGCCGTGCTGGTCGCGTTCGCCCGGGGGCGCCTGCAACGTTATGCGCGCTCAGGTTTCAAGCGTTTGCCAACCGAGCAACTCGAGGCCTGTCTTGCCCTTGTTCTTTGAGTTGAGAAGCTTTTTTCATAGGGGTTAACCCGTAAAAAGCCTAGAAACTGCACTCTAGAAGATGCGCCCATGCCCCATGGGCATCGGAAATACTGCAAAATAGAACGATCGTTCGTTTTATGCTTTATGGCCACATCACATTTCATTGCCAAGTCAAGCGCCTCTCGCTCAGGAGGTGAGCGCGCGCTCCAAAAAGGCCAGCAAACCAAGCAGGTTATTGTGGATGCTGCGCTGGGGCTGGCCGAGCAGATCGGGCTGGAAGGCCTGAGCATTGGTGCCTTGGCCGAGATCACCCATATGAGCAAGTCGGGCGTGTTTGCCCACTTCGGCTCGCGTGAAGAGTTGCAGATATCGGTGGTGCGGGAGTACTACGAGCGCTTTGCCGCCGAGGTTTTTTACCCTGCCATGAATGCACCGCGCGGATTGCCCAGGGTGCGCACGCTGTTTGCCAACTGGATGAAACGCGTGGCCGTTGAAATCCAGTCCGGCTGCATCTTTATCAGTGGCGCAGTCGAGTTCGACGACCGCCCGGGTCCGGTGCGTGATGCCCTGGCCAGCTCGGTGAAAGCGTGGCTCGCGGCCATGCACCGCGCGGTGGTCCAGGCCAAGGAAGAGGGGCACCTGGTGGCAGATGCCGATGAGGCGCAAATGGCCTTCGAGATTCACGGTCTGATCCTGGCGCTGCACTACGAAGCCCGTTTTCTTAAAAGCCCCGGTGCGATTGCCCGCGCCCACACCGGGTTCGAGAACATTTTGCTGCGTTACGGCAAGTCCGGCGTCCGTTTGTCCAGCAAACCTGTCTGATTCACATTTCTCCAAGGAGCACACCCCATGGCCATCTACACCCCGCCCCTGCGTGACATGCAGTTTGTGATGCACGAGTTGCTCCATGTCACCGCCGATCTGCAGGCCATGCCGGCGCATGCCGAGATGGACGCCGACACCATCAACGCCGTGCTGGAAGAAGGCGGCAAGTTTGCCGCTAACGTGCTGCTGCCGTTGAACATCCCCGGTGATGCCGAGGGATGCAAACTTGATGTGGCTACCCATGCGGTGACTACACCCGCAGGTTACAAAGAGGCCTACAAGCAGTACATCGACGCCGGCTGGGCGGCACTGGCCTGTGACCCCGAGTTTGGCGGCCAGGGCCTGCCACTGGTGGTGAACCAGTGTTTTTACGAAATGATGAATTCCACCAACCAAGCGTGGGCGATGTACCCCGGCCTGACCCATGGCGCGTATTCGGCCCTGTACACCCACGGCACCCCTGAGCAAAAGGCCACCTACCTCCACAAGATGACCAGCGGTGAGTGGACCGGCACCATGTGCCTGACCGAACCCCATTGCGGCACCGATCTGGGCCTGATGCGCACCCGGGCCGAGCCGCTGGCTGATGGCACCTACAAGATCACCGGCACCAAAATCTTCATCAGCGCGGGCGAGCAGGACCTCACCGCCAACATCATCCATCTGGTACTGGCACGCCTGCCCGATGCGCCCCCCGGCATCAAGGGTGTCAGTCTGTTCATTGTGCCCAAATACCATGTGAATACCGATGGGTCGCTGGGCGCACGCAATGGCATCTTCGCCTCCCGGCTGGAGCACAAAATGGGCATCAAGTCCAGCGCCACAGCACAGATGGAGCTGGAGGGCGCGGTCGGCACGCTGGTGGGTCAGCCCAACAAAGGCATGCAGGGCATGTTTGTGATGATGAACGCGGCGCGCCTGGGTGTCGGCAACCAGTCGCTGGGCCTGACCGAAGTGGCGTTCCAGAATGCGCTGGCCTATGCCAAGGACCGCACCCAGATGCGCTCACTCACCGGCCCCAAAGCCAAGGACAAACTGGCTGACCCGATCATCGTGCACCCCGATGTGCGCAAGATGCTGCTCACTGCCAAGGCCTACGCCGAAGGCGGCCGCGCCCTGATGTGTTTCAGCTCGATGCTGCTGGAAAAAGAACAC
>CAISLL010000076.1 GCA_903886165.1 uncultured beta proteobacterium
CGAGAAGGGTGTCAAACTATGCGGCATCGAGAAAAGAGACCTTGAGCAACGACTGGACCGATCCGAAGAGTTGAATTATTGGGACATAACAATTCAACCTAAACCGGTATTTTTGTAATTTCCAATTCCCTTACAGTCTAAGCGTTGATTGATATTCGACAAAATTGCAAAATCCAGTCTGTAAATAGTCTGTAATGTTAAGGGGTTCAACATGGGACAACATGGCACGACCAAGCAACACCGCAGCGATTGACTACACCGCCGCCCTCGACCTGACACACGGCCTGTTAGAGCGTGCCGCCTGCCCTGCTGACCTGCCCTTCTTTCTGGTGCCTGATGCCGATAAAAAGGGTTTGCGCTTGCGGGTGACCAAGGCAGGGTGCAAATCGTGGCAGTTTGAAACCCGCATCAAATGTAAGTTGTTCACCGTGCGCTGGGTGGCTGGCCTACCGTGTCAATTGACGAAGCCAAAGAAGAAGCGCACCGCCTGCGTGGGCTGGCTGAGAAAGCCACAGACCCGCAAGAGCTAGTGCGCCAGCAACAGGAAGCCCAAGCCGCTGCTGACTCTGCCAAGGCCGCACAGAAAGCCACTGAAGCCCAACAGGAAGCCCGCCAAGCCGCTACCGTGGGTGATGCGTGGGCTGTGTATCTGGCAGATCGGCAACCCATTGAGGCGAACGCCACCACCATGACCATATCGAGAAAGCCGGTGGGTCAACCGATTGCTGCCCCTCGGTTTGCGCCGCTTGCAATGTCATTTGTCACCCTCGTTGAACCATGTTCGCTTGCCACGAAGACTATTACCGCAACTGTGCAAACCCAAGCACAAATCAACGCGGTGTTTCGTGCCCAGCTACGTCAACCGCTTGGGCTGACTGGTAAAAACAAAAATACCCGCCACCACCAACGCGGTGCCGGCCGCCACCCAGGCTGTGAACGGCTCACCCAGCAGCAGCACCCCCATCAGGATCGTTGACATCGGCCCAACCATGCCGGTCTGGGCAGCCAGACCGGCACCAATGCGCTCAATGGCCATCATCACCATCAGCACCGGCGCCGCGGTGCAGATGGTGGCGTTCAGGACCGACAGCCAGATCACCTCGGGTGCCACCAGCGCGGCGCTGAGGGGCCGCAACAGCACAAACTGGCCAATACACAGCACACATGCCACGGTGGTTGCCAGCCCAACCAGCCGCAGCGAGCCCAGCCGCTGCACCAGTTCACCGCTGAAGCTGAGGTAAATGGCGTAGCTGATCGCGCTGGCAAAAACCAGCGCAGCACCCAACGCAGCGTCAGGCCCTTCGAGCTTGATTTCATGGCCAAATACCAGGGCCACGCCGGCGTAACTGATGGCCATGCCCAGCGCCTGGCGGCGGCTGATGTGTCGTTTGTACAAAATCAGGCCCAGCAACAACACCAGTGTGGGGTTGAGGTACAGAATGAGCCGCTCCAAAGAAGCGCTGATATACGCCAGACCGGCAAAGTCCAGAAAACTGGCCAGGTAATAGCCGGTAAAACCAAGCCCCAGGATGCCCCAGGCGTCATGCCGCGTGAGCGGTGGTTTTCCACGGCTGGCCCACCACGCCATGGCCACAAAAATGGGCAAGGCGAACAGCATGCGGTACATGATGAGAGTGACCGCGTCCACGCCGTGGCGATAGGCGAGCTTGACGATGATCGCCTTGCCGCTGAAGGCTATCGCGCCAAGGGCCGCCAGAAGCAAACCAAATGCTAGCTTTTTTCTAGCAATATGCGTTTCATTCATAGGGTCTGCAGGCTAAATTCTTATAAATTTGACGCCAACACGTCGACCCCCCCGCATGGCGGCGTCAACCCAATGCAGGTGTGCTTGACAAGACCTCCTCCAGCACGGTCAGCCCCTCTGCCACGCGCAGCGCACCAGCCAACCGCAGCGGGCGCATGCCGTCTGCAGTGGCCTGGCGCTTGAGCGCCCCGGCATCAGGCTCGCGGTTGATCTTTTCCCGGAACGCCTCACCCACCACCAGCAGCTCATAGAGCCCCATGCGGCCCATGAACCCGGTCATGCGGCAGTCCACACAACCCACGGCCTTGAACGGCTTGTAGCTGCCGTTGAGCTGCCACGGTTTCACTGCCTCGGCCAATGCCTCGCGGGTGGCAGTGGGGTCAGGCAGCTTGCACTGTGGGCACAGGGTGCGCACCAGGCGCTGCGCCAGCACGCCGAGCAGCGTGGCGTTGATCAGGTACGAGGGCACGCCGAGTTCCATCAACCGGGTGACCGCGCTGGGCGCGTCATTGGTGTGCAGGGTGCTGAACACCAGATGCCCGGTGAGCGCCGCCTGCACCGCCATCTCGGCGGTGGCCTGGTCGCGGATTTCGCCGACCATGATGATGTCGGGGTCTTGCCGCATCAGGGCGCGCAAGCCCTCGGGGAAACCGAAGTCAAGTTGCGGCTGCACCTGCGTCTGGTTAAAGGAAGGTTCGATCATCTCGATCGGGTCTTCCACCGTGCTGACGTTCACCTCTTCGGTGGCAACCCGTTTCAGGGTGGAATACAGCGTGGTGGTTTTGCCCGAACCGGTGGGGCCAGTCACCAGAATGATGCCGTTGGGGCGTTTCACCAGCGCCTCCCAGCGCTGTGCGTCATGGGCCGAGAAACCCAAAGCACTGAGGTCTTTGACGGTGGTGTCCGGGTCAAAAATCCGCATCACCATCTTTTCGCCAAAGGCGGTGGGAAGCGTCGAAATACGCATTTCGACCTCATCCCCACCGGGGTTGCGGGTTTTGATGCGGCCGTCTTGTGGGCGGCGCTTTTCCACCACGTCCATGCGCCCGAGCAACTTGATGCGCGCCGTCATGGCGGTCAGCACACCCATGGGCATCTGGTAGACCGGGTGCAGCACACCGTCAATGCGAAAACGGATCACACCCTGCTCACGGCGTGGTTCCAGGTGGATGTCGCTGGCGCGCTGGTCAAAGGCGTATTGCCAAAGCCAATCCACCACCTGCACTACGCTCTGGTCATTGGCATCGAGCTGTTTGCTGGTCTTGCCCAGCTCCACCAGTTGCTCGAAGCTCGCACTGGCGTTGTTGCCCGCCTTGGCAGCTGCGCGCACCGACTTGGCCAGTGCAAAAAACTCTGCGGTGTAGCGGGTGATGTCAGTCGGATTGGCGAGCACGCGGCGCACGCTGCGGCGCGACTGGCGCTCGACTTCTGCCACCCAGTCGGTCAGAAACGGCTCTGCCGTGGCCACCACCACCTCATGCGGCGTGACCTGCACCGCCAGGATCTTGTGGTGTTCGGCATAGGCGGCGCTCATGGCATCGGCCACCTTGCCCACATCCACCTTGAGCGGGTCAATGCGCAAATAGGTCAGGCCGGCACGCACCGCCAGCCATTGCGTGAGTGTCTCAATGCCCATCGGCTTGCCGTCACCGGCGTTGTGCACGACCACGCTGGCCAGACGCACCAAGGGGTGTTGCACACTTTCAGCCTGGGCGCAGCGGGTGTGGATGCGCTGCGCCTCTGCAATGGTGATCAGCGCGTCATGTTGCAACCACTGCACCAGACTGCGCCAGTCCAGCGGGCCAGCCGCCACTGCGGCCGTTGTCCTGGGGTGGGCTGCATGGCTCATGACAGCATGGGTTTGAACACCCGCACCCATTTGTCAGCCGGCAGGCCCCAGCGGGTCTCGATCACATTGGCGCGTGCCATCAGTACCTCTCTTTTCGGGCGGTTTGGCGTGTGCTGCGCCAACACCACGGTGTTGCCCTCACGGGTTGGTTTGAAAGCCCACACTGCCTCCTTGCCGAAGGCGGCTGAGATTTTCTCGACACTTCGCACAAAGCTTGAAGCACGGCCAAACAGGTTCACCGTCATGCAGCCCTCGGGGGCGAGAAGGCGGCGGCACTGGTTGTAAAACGGCAAGCTGTCAAGCACCGGCGTGGCGGCTTCGTGGTCATACAAGTCGACCTGCAGCGCATCCACCGTGCCCCACCACCTGGGGTTCTGGATTTCCTGCGCGGCATCATTGAGCACCACCTGCAACTGGGGGCTTTCTGCGGGCAGCTTGAACCAGTCGCGGCATGCCTGAAGCACCTGGGGATTGAGCTCAATGGCGGTGGTTGTCATGCGCAACTCTTTGGCGCAAAACTTGGTCAGTGACCCGGCACCCAGGCCCAGTTGCATGGCCACGCGGTCTTTGACGGTGTCAGGCTCGACAAAAAGCAGCCAGCCCATCATGCGTTGCACGTATTCATGCACCAGCCCAATCGGGTCTTCCAGATACATCGAGCCCTGAATCCACTCAGTGCCGAGGTGCAGGTGGCGCACCGGGCCGTCGTTGGAGAAATTGACTTTGGGGAGGTTGTGGGTGGGTTTCTTCAAGATGCCCGGATTATCTGCGCTGTCCGTTCAAACCCCACTGCGTGCATGCTCCACCTTCAGGCAAAGGTCTTGCACCGCCACCAGGCCGGCGGCCTGCGCTTTGGCGAAGGCCGCGTCATGGCGCACACCGAGTTGCAACCAGATGGCAGGCAATTTGAGGGCAATGGCCTCATCCACGATGGGTGGCACCTCACTGCTGTTGCGAAACACGTCCACCAGGTCAATTTTTTCGGCGCGTGCGGCGCCCGTCAGTGTGGCGTAGACCACCTCTCCCAGGATGCGCTCCCCGCTGCTCGCAGCCACCGGGTTCACCGGCACCACGCGCCAGCCGTGCGACTGCATGTACTGCGCGACCCGAAAACTGTCACGGTGTGCCTTGGGCGACAAACCCACCACGGCCACGGTGCGGCAGGTGGACAGGATGTGCGAAACCGCTTCGGCTTCGGTAAGCGTGATGTGGTCAGAGGTCATGGGTTCGGTCCTACAAAAAGTGAGTCTGTCAATGCCGAGATTTTGGGCAGTGCCACCAGCGCATTGTGCGTGGTGGCAGCGGCCAGTTCTTCCACGCCAATGCCGCGCAAGGCAGCCAGTTCAGCCGCAATGCGCGGCAACTCGGCGGGTGAATTGACGCCCTGTGCGTCACCGACTTCACGCTGCGCGCTGGTTTTGTAAAGCCAGCGCGGGGGCATGTCAGGGGCATCGGTCTCCAGCACAATGGCCTCCAGCGGCAAGTTGGCGGCAAGCCGACGCAGTTGCAAGGCCCGGTCATAAGTCAACGCCCCACCAAAACCCAGCTTGAGTCCCAATTCGATGAACGCCCGTGCCTGTTGCGGGCTGCCGTTGAAGGCGTGGGCGATGCCGTGCCAGGCCGGATGTCCGGGCAAAGATGCGACATCGCGCAGGCCTTTGAGCACTTGGTCGACCGAGCGGCGCGAGTGCAGCACCACCGGCATCCCGTGTTTGCGGGCCAATTTGAGTTGGGCCAGATAAAAATGTTGCTGGCGCTCACGCAAGGGGCTCACACGCAGCGCGGGCACAAAAAAATCCAGCCCGATTTCTCCCACGGCAACCAGCCTCGGGTCGTCTTGGTACTGCGTGAGCGCTGCGTCCAGACGGTCCAGGTCCTCGTCATGTGCACGGCTGACGTACAAGGGGTGAATGCCCAGGCAATAGCTGTCGCCACTTGTATGGGCCAGCTGGCGCACCGCCGCGAAGTTGCCCACCTCGACCGCAGGCAGCACGCAATGAATTACATTATTTATAGCTGCTTGCGCTCGTTCTATATGGGCTAAAGCCCCAAACTCTTGTGCATCCAGATGGCAATGGGTGTCGATGAACATCTGGCCAGTCACTGCGCCCCTTGCGCCAGTTTTCCCTGCACCAACGCGCCCTGGCGGGCGCAGCGTGCCGCAAGCGCCGCGTCGTGCGTGACCACGACAAACGCGGTGCCCTGGGTGCGGGCCAATTCCAGCATCAGGTCAAACACGCCCTGCGCCGTATTGCGGTCGAGATTGCCAGTCGGCTCGTCGGCCAGCACACAGGCCGGTTGTGTCACCAGCGCACGGGCAATGGCCACGCGTTGGCGTTCACCACCTGAGAGTTCTGCCGGACGATGGTGCAAGCGCTCGGCCAGCCCGACACTAGCTAGTATTTTCGTAGCTACTTGCGCAGCCTCTGCATGGGTCATGCGCCGAATCCATAGCGGCATGGCGACATTGTCGAGCGCACTGAATTCAGGCAGCAAGTGATGAAACTGGTAGACAAACCCCAGGTGCTGGTTGCGCAGCCGCCCTTGCGCCGCTGCGCTCTGGTGCGCCAGGTCTTGCCCCAGCAGCAACACCGAACCGCTGGTGGGCGCGTCCAGGCCACCCAGCAGATGCAGCAAGGTGCTTTTGCCGGAGCCCGACGCACCCACAATGGCCAGCGTGTCGCCCGCAAACACATCCATGTCCACCCCTTGCAGCACGGTCACGTCAAGCCGGCCCTCGGTAAAACGCTTGGTCAGGCCGCGCGCGCTCAACACCAGTTTTGGCAGCAGGTCTTGATCACTCATAACGCAGCGCCTCCGCCGGGTTGACTTGCGATGCACGCCAGCTTGGGTAAAGCGTGGCCAGAAAGGCCAGCACCAGTGAAATCACCGCAATCGGCAAGATGTCTGACTGCTGTGGGTCACTGGGCATGCGACTGATCAGGTACACATCACGCGGCAAGAAGCTGGCGCCCAGCAGCTTTTCAAGCGCTGGCACCAGCACATCAATGTTGAACGCCACACCCAGGCCAAGCACCAGGCCTGCCAGCGTGCCAATCACCCCCACCATGGCACCCTGCACCACGAAGATGCCCATGATGCTGCCCGGACTAGCCCCCAAGGTGCGCAGAATGGCAATGTCGGCACGTTTGTCGGTCACTGTCATCACCAGCGTGCTAACCAGATTGAACGCCGCCACCGCCACGATCAGAGTCAGGATGATGAACATCATGCGTTTTTCAAGCTGCACGGCGGCAAACCAGGTGCGGTTCTGGCGTGTCCAGTCACGGATCAGCAGGTTGTCGGTGAGTGTGCTGGCAAGTTCTGCCGCCACCGCACGCGCCTGGTGCAGGTCACGCAGTTTGACGCGCACGCCGCTGGGGCCCTCCAGCCGGAAGATACGGGCCGCGTCCTCAATGTGCATCATCACCAGACCCGAGTCGTATTCATAGTGACCTGAATCAAAGGTTCCGACCACGGTCATCTGTTTCAGGCGCGGCACCACACCGGCCGGTGTGACTTGGCCGCTAGGCGCCACCAGCGTGACCTTGTCGCCGGTCATGACACCCAGCGACCGCGCCAGCTCAGCCCCCAGCACCACACCAAAGTCGCCGGGAATGAGGCGGTCCAGCCCGGTGTTCTTCAGCTCCCGCGCCAGGTCTGTCACCTCGCCCTCACGGGCCGGGTCAATCCCACGCACCATCGTGCCTTTCATGTCATCACCCCTTGCCAGCAATGCCTGGGTAGCTATGAAAGGGGCAGCGCCAATCACGGCCGGATTGGCCTTGACCTGGGCCAGCGTACGCGCCACATCGGGCAAGGCGGCACCGTTTGGCGCAAAAATCTCGATGTGGGACACCACGCCGAGCATGCGGTCGCGCACCTCTTTCTGGAAACCGTTCATCACACTCAGCACGATGATGAGTGCTGCCACGCCCAGCGCGATGCCGAGCATGGACACCCCTGAGATGAACGAGATAAAGCCGTTCCGTCGGGTGGCCCGGCCGGCACGCGTGTAGCGCCAGCCAAGGATGAGTTCATAGGGGATTTGCATGGCTTACTGACCGTGAGGTGGACTGGGGGGTTCCCAGGCATCACCGGGGATGGCCGATGTCACACCGACTTTGCCCCAGGCCGCGTTGGCGGCTTCAGGAGTGGAAA
>CAISLL010000077.1 GCA_903886165.1 uncultured beta proteobacterium
AGCACCGCCATCAATGCCTACAAAGAAGCCGTTGAAGTCAACCCGTTCGCTGCTGACGCGCTGGTGAACCAAGGCAATGTGATGCAAGCCATGGGTGACAGCACACAGGCACTGGCGCTGCTACGCCAAGCCAGTGAGCGTGCCCCCAAAGACCGGGCCGTGGTGGCCTTGTTGCGCCAAGCCGAACAAGCTTCCAAAGAAAAGATGGACCTTGAACGGCAGAAATACATTGACGAGTCTGTCAAAGACCTGGTGGTGCGCTTCAAAGAACAAAAGAGCTCCAAGCCAACACGGCCCGCCGACGATTGGACCTCCCAGGCCATGGCCATTTCGGTACTTGACTTCCAAACCAGCGGTGACACCGAGCTGCTGGGCAAACTGGGCATGGACAAACTGTTGCTGCAAGAGTTTTCACAGGCTTTGCTCAACCAGGGGGTGACGGTGGTTGACCGGGCCATTCTGGACAAACTGCTTGCCGAACTAAAACTCGGCTCGTCCGAGCTGGCCGATCCCGACACCCAACTGCGCCTGGGCCGCATCATGGCTGCACGCCTGATCACCACCGGGTCGTTCACCGGAGCCGGTCAAAACAAGGCGGTGTCAATGCGCATGATCGACACCGAAACCACCAACATCGCCTACTCCACCACCAAGCGCAACATCACCATTGACCCGGTGTCACTGGCCGAAGAACTGGCCGCTGCAGTGGTGAAAAATGTGCATGAAAAATACCCGCTCAAAGGGCGGATTGCCGTGGCAGACGACAACGCAGCCATCATCATCAACCTGGGTAAAAAGCACGGAGCGGCACCCGGCCAAACCTTCAACGTGCTAGGTGAAGGTGTGCCCATCGAACTCAATGGCCGAGTTCTGGGCTACCGCGAGGCCAAGTTGGGTCAACTGGAGATCACCGCCTCGGAAGACCTGATGTCTTATGCCAAAGTGGTAGACAAGACGGGAAACTGGGCCAAGAACCAGAAAATTATCTTGAAGGCCAGCGCCAAATAAGCAGCTGGCCTTGTCTATGACTATTTATTGAAGGCGTGAAGACCCGAAACCGTTCCGTTGCCGGTAGATAAAACCGTCGAGAACATCAGACCACTGGCACTCTTTCCAAGAAAGTTACCAGTAAACACGCTGGCAGTGGGGGAAAAGGCAGCACAACCGGTGCAGGACCCACTGGTGTAGTTGCCTTTGAAAAAACCTGACGCAATGTCGCTGGCGTAAGTTGCCGTGCCATTCAGGTTGGAGAAGCCCAGCCCATTCAAATCAAAGCCCAGGCTAGTTAATTGCACATTGCGGTTTACAAAATCTACACCGATGCTTCCAGAGGCGTTGTTGAGAAACCCACCAGCCGGCGCAAAAGTAGCCGTCCCGGTTGTTGGCATGTCGCGCGTGGCCTGCCCGATCAGGTATTGAAACTGAGGTCCCAGACCAGTCACTGGGAGGCCTTTTGAACTGACGGTAAAACTGCCCGGCCCCGATTGCCAAGTTCCCCAGGATACTGCCGAACCATCGGCCAGATTCAGGGATCCAATGACCGCACTGGCCGCCGATGAGCGAGTGACCTGAAATTCAGCACGATCGCCTACCTTGACCAACCCCACGCCATCAATGGTGGCTTGGTCCAGCGTCCACTCATTGGTGGAGGCCACAGAAACAGTGACACCCGACGGATCCTGAATGCTATAGCTGACCCCAACGGCCTTGCGGTCGGCGTAGGTCGTGCCCGAACCCGGTGGATTGCTGCTGTAGTTGTTGCTCGGATCACGTGTGCTGGCGTTGCTCACGCTGGAATCGGCCTTGTTACCGACCACCACGGTTTGGCCAGACTGCAGGGCGGCAATGGCGCTTGACAGATCGACTTCAACCTGAACTTTACCGGACGCTGTGGCCGATTTAGCTGCAGCGGCCAGCGCCGCCTGCAATTGAACAGTACCGGTCACGTTGCTATTGGGCATCGAGACACCCAGCTCACCCGCCAACTGAAAGTTGGGGTCGAGTTCTACCGCCTTTTCAAAAAAAGCTTTGGCTTCTGCAAATTTGCCCTGGTCTTGCGCATTCAAACCAAGCGAAAACATTTTGAAGGCTGCAAAGTTCGTGGTGTGAAAACGCTCCAGATTTTTCCGAACATCGGCAGGCAAACTGTCCAGTGAAATCCCCAAGTCGCCTAAGGCGGCATAGACCATCTCTTTTTGTGCTGTGAAAAAAGTAGCTATATCACCACTCCTCTTGCCCCCGCCCACCGCTTTTGCCGTAGCGCTTTCCAGAATGGCGCTCTCCAGATCAAAGCGCTCTGCATGCGCAGCAGACCCAATCAGACTGACCAAACATACGCCTAGCAGCGGGAACTTGTGAGTTTTCATTATTGAACTCCAAAACTGCCAACCACCACTTTTTCGGCCCGCATTAGACGCCCGGCCTTGACCAGGTTGTCCTGGCTGACCAAACCGCTTTCGCTTAAGCTGATTTCATCCATGAGCTTTTGTACTTTCTGTCTTTCGAGCACTTTGATGCCAGGAACTTTGCTGAGGTCGGTGATCACCATGGCGGCAATGCCCTTGGCCAGAGCTGCATAAGCCGGGTCACCCCGGTTGGTAAAGGCCTGGACCGCAATGGTGTTGGGTTCGGGCTTCTCGCTGGTGAGTTGGTTTTCTTGCTTGAGCGCCTGCTTCACTTCGTCCTGGAGTTGGTTAGTCAACAACAGGGTGACCAATTGATTCACACCTCGCTCCCGAGCCGTCTCAGGATCATCGCGCGTGTACTGCTGTAAATGTTGTAGCGCAGACGGGTTGTCTTTGAGCTCAAGCGCGGTTAGCCCCAAGTAATACGACACGATTTTCTCGGTAGGGGATTTCTCGCGGACGGCGATGAGCACCTCACGTGCCTTGTCAAATTGGCCATTTTTGTAGGCATCCATACCTACCTTGATTTCCTCGGCCAACGCCACTTTGGCCTTGGCGGCCACGTCAAGCTGGCTATCTTCGGCAAGCAGATCGGTCTCACGCGCCAAAATAACAGGACGCCCCCCCCCTAAGGCTGCGCGAAAAGGTTTATTCCTCAGCACGGAGCGTCCGCCAGCATATTCAACGATGACCTCGCCAGAAAGCGTTTTGCCGTACAGGCCCAGAGGCTCTTTGCAGGCACCCACACATTGGCGCAAGCGTAGGTAGCCGCTGGTTTTCAGAGTAAGACCCATCGCATCCAGCATGAGATAGCCCTTGGCGGGCAACACATTGACACCGCCGGCCAACAGCGTCACCTTAGGTTTCGGTGTCATCGACACACTCACCTCGCTGCCGTGGGGCACCGTAAGAATACTGCCATCATCCAGTAACAGTTGAACCTGGCTTCCAGCACCTGACCGCACACTGAACGCACTATCAAATGTTTCACCCTGTTTTACGACAAATGGCTGTTGCCCCTGCAGCCGCTCCACCTGCCCGGAGACAGACAGCACCTGAGTACCCGCTATGGCGGAGGACGCCATCCATAGGCAAAGCAATGAAGTCAAGAAACGGATCATGATCAAACCCTAAAAAAGGTAACGTGAACGTAACCCCACCAGGGAGCGACGGTAGCTGTAAAGGCCCTGATTGGACTCGTTGTCGGTGTATTGGAGGTCAGCACGAATCAGCCAGTGGCGGTCCCACAGGTAATTGACACCCACATCGGCTGACCACATGGCATCTTCGCGCACCGTTCCAAAAGCAATATCAGCCAACTCAAACGAACTTTGCTGCCTGGACAGACCTGCGCTGACACTGGCTCGCTCTGTTGGATTGGCAGCCAGTGACAAACGGGTGGTGATCACATCACGACTCAGATCGTCACGCAGATGCAGATTGAACTCTTTGGCATACGTGACTTGCAAACCCAATGTAGGGCGCCAGGCCGACTGATAGGTCTTTTGAACACCACCACCCAAGGTCAACATTCTTGCATCACGGACCCCATTCACCTGGGCGTGGGCCAATTCAGAATATTGCGCAACGCTGGTGGCGGTATAACCCTCTCCCAAGCTGAATTGCCCTTCGCCTGTCAAAGACAAGGTGTTGCGGTACTTCTCGCCATTGACGCGCATATGGCCTTCAGAGAGCGTTAATCGGTAGAGTCCGGTTCCTTTGGCAACGGAAAAACCCGAATATGCACCCAAATTGATCGCGTTGTATTGGGTCGCGTCGGGGTTATGCTTGAAGTCGAAATCCAGACCCGCAAAAACTGCCAGGCCAGCATCAACGCGCCTGAGCCACTGGGTGCCGCCACTCACCTGTACAAAGGAGCTTTTCGCCTCTGATGAATTGGGGTCTGTCAAAGGAAGCGTGCCCGTGATCAAATCGATTTGACTCTTATAGGTGCCAGCATTGACATTGCTGTCTGAGCCAACGCCGACTTCAATGTAAGAGCGTGACGAAGCCCGTGACGTGATCACCTCACGGGTTTGCATGGCATCAAGGTATTTTTGGACATTGGCCTGGACGTCTTTGGGTGGGTTGTAGCGCAGCACAAATTCAAATTCTTGCCGCGCTCTGAAATAGTCACCCAGCTCGTAATAGCCTTTGGCCAGTTCCAAGCGGGCCCGATCATTGGCCGGCACCACCGCCAGATGCCGCTCCAGCGCCAAAACGCCTTGCGCCTGATGCCCCGAGTTGACGGCCGCCAGACCCAACAAAAAATCGAAGTGCGGGCTACCCAGCAAGCCGGTTTGCGTTGCGGCTAGCTTGTACCCGGCCTCAAACTGCCCGCTGTCAACCAGGCGGCGCAGTTCGTTCAGATTGGTGTCGCCCGCCGCAGCCGCGGGCGTCGCCAAGCCCGCGGCTGCGACCAACAACAACGGTTTTATCAGAGAAGAAAGTTTCATTCGATTGTCCAAAAAAGTGGGTGCCTTGTTACTCATCCTGGCTAGCCAAGGGCAGCAACTGTGACGGCAGTGCCGGGTGCCACAGCACCAGCGGCTCGTTGCGCATGGTGTTCAAGAGTGCGGAAGAGTCAAGCTGCGAGGCCTGGCCAAACTGCTGCGTCAAACGGCGAACCTGAGCTGGGTCACGCTGCGCAGTAGGCGGGTTGTTGCTGGAAGTCGGACTAAAAAACGGCACCAACGGCAACGGCAGGTTGAACAACTGGGCTTGCTGATTGTCTAGTTCGGTGCGCGTCGAAGCGATCTCTTCGGGGCTCACTTCCAGGAAAAACGCCGGATCGGTGATATCCGTGTTGTCTTGGGCCAGGTCTGTGGGTTGCGGCAAGACAAACAAATAGCCATCCACGTAATTGATGTCGTAATTGCTGGCCAAGCCGCTGCCAAAGGTGGCTGCCGACGGCACCAGATTCAGCACTACGCCACCCGAAGCGCCCGCGCTCCCGGCAGGTGATGCTATTGAAACGCCTGCGATGGCATCACCATTGACCAAGCCGCCCAAACCAGGTCCGCCCTGGCCAACCGAGAACTTGAAGGGGTTGGGGTCTGACTCGCCAGCCAAGCGCACCACGTTGTCAGCGGTCACCGTCAGCGGACGCGCCGTCACCGACAGACTGCCGTCAATGAAGGTATTGAACGCATAGTTTTGCGCACTCAGGCTGCCCACTGTCGGGGTGATGGCATAGCTGCCTTTGGGACTGATAAGCGTTGCACTCGTGCTACCCCCGCCACTGCCGGTGATGCCTGAGGTGGCCAGGGTTTCACCGGCCACCAAGCCACTCAGCGTAGCCGTCAAGTCAGGATTGGCAGCGCCATACATGCGGGTTTTATTTTCAGCAGTAAGGGTAATCGGCGCAGGGGTGATGTCAGCGCTGGCGCTGGCCTGACCGCTGATTTGGTAGTTGCCCGCATCAGCGCCGCTGAAGCTATTGCTCAGGACGACGGTCTTGCCAGCGGCCACGTTCTTGTCGGCAAAGCTGCCGCTGCTCAGCACGTTCACCACGTCGTTGCTGACAAGACCATCCAGGCTGGCAGCTGCCGTGCTGACTGTGGCCACCGTGCTCCCGTCATAAACCTTGTTGGCCACGGTGATGCCGCTCACGCTGAGCGGTTTGGGGGTGATGTCAGCGCTGGCGCTGGCCTGACCGCTGATTTGGTAGTTGCCCGCATCGGCGCCGCTGAAGCTATTGCTCAGGACGACGGTCTTACCCGCGGCCACGTTCTTGTCGGCAAAGCTGCCGCTGCTCAGCACATTCACCACGTCGTTGCTGACAAGACCATTCAGGCTGGCAGCGGCCGTGCTGACCGTGGCCACCGTGCTCCCGTCATAAACCTTGTTGGCCACGGTGATGCCGCTCACGCTGAGCGGTTTGGGAGTTATAACGCCAGTGCTATCCTGCACAGCCACCACATAGTTGCCGGCATCGGTGCCTGCCATGCTGACTCCTGCGACGACCAGAGACTTTGCAGTCCCTGCATTTTTGTCCGCAAAGGCAACAGTCAGGTTGTTCAAGTCCACTGAAAAATCGTCACCACTGATGACGCTGCCCGACAACGTCGGAGTGCCGGTGTTCAGCCGGGTGGCGGTGGTGGTGCCGTCGTACACCTTGTTGTCCGCCCCTACCCCGGTGATCGTCAGCACCTTGGGAGTGATGTCCGCAGTCGCGCTCAAAATCGGCTGATAGTTGGCAGCATCTGCGCCAGCGAGCACATTGCCGGTGACCTGCAGATTTTTAGAGTTGCCGACGTTCTTGTCCAGGAATGCCACATTGATGGTGCTCAAATCTGCGGTAACCACATCGCCCGCCACCAACTCCAGCCCGATTGTGGGCGTTCCTGCCGCGGTTGCTGTTGTCAATCCGTCATACACCTTGGAATTTGCGGTCAAGCCAGAAACCGTCAAGGCCTTCGGGGTGACTGCATACTGGATACCGCTCAAAACATAGTTCCCGGCATCTGCCCCATCAAGTAGCAGCGTGCCGCTGGTCGTCTTATTGACGCCTACATTTTTGTCTGCCAGCTCCACCGAGCCGGAAAGTGCCAAGACATCACCACTGATGATGCCGGAATAGCCCAAGCTAGGCTGGCCAATGGTCGTGCTGCCGTCATACACCCGGCTGCCAGTGACGAAGATATTTTTCGGATTGATGCTTGCCGTGGTGGTGATATCAGCGGCTGAGTAGGCGTAATTGGACGCGTCGGCCCCGCTCAAGGCCACACCGCTGACCGTCACCGCCTTGCCAGTACCCACATTCTTGTCCACAAAGGCGCCAGCCCCAACCAAGGTCAGCACGTCATTGCTTACGCGGTCATCCGTGAAACTTACCGTCGCCGCCGTCCCACCGTCATACACCTTGTCAGAGGCGACGGCCACCACCGTTAAAGGCCTGCGGGTGATGCTGGCTGTGGTGTTGAGCAGTGGATCGTAATTGCCAGCATCTGCGCCTGTCAGCAATGCACCGCTTACATGCAATGGTTTGTTGTCGCCAACATTTTTGTCTGCAAAAGCCACGGTGAAATTGCCCAAATTCAAGACCACTTCATCACCATCAACAAAGCCTACGGGCTCATCCGGAATACCTTCCACAGACGCAGCGGTGCTCCCGTCATATACCTTGCTGGCAGGTGTCAAGCCGGTCACATCAATGGTTTTCTTGAAGATTGTCGCGGTACCCGCATTGGAGGCCACCGCGTAATTCGCCCGGTCAGCGCCCGACAGCGTAACCCCGGTGACGCTTACCACCTTGTCCACACCAGCATTCTTGTTGGCAAATACGGCGCTGGCCGCGCTGATATCAGCGGTCACCGTGTCACCTGCAATCAATCCTTGCGAGACGGAAAAATCACCTGCAATTTGGGCTGCAACGGAACCGTCATATGTTTTATCACTCACTGTCAGGTTGGTGAAGTTCAGCGTCTTGGGAGTGACGGTGGCGGTGGTGGCCACGCTGTTGCTGGTGCTGTAGTTGGGCAGGTCAGCCCCTCCAAGCGTCAGTGCCACGTTCACCGGCTTGGCCGTGCCAGCGTGTTTGTCAGCAAAATTACCAACTCCGTCTATCGTCAATGCATCACCGATGACGCGATCATCCGTCAGCTGCACTGCGGCTAGGGTCGTGCCGTCGTACACCCGATCTGTCGCTGTGGCATTGACCACCAGGGTCCGCGGCGTGATGTTGGCTACGCTGCTGGTGACCGGCGTGAAGATGTAATTGAGGGCGTCAGAGCCGGTCACGGTCATGGCAACGGCCACCTCCTTGGCTGTGCCCACGTTCTTGTCGGCAAACGTGCCCTGTGCGGCAATGGTCAAGTCGTCGGTGCTGATCTTGTCGCTGCTCACGGCCACCGTGGCCAGCCGGGTGCCGTCATAAACCTTGTCTTGGGCGGCAACAGTCAACGCCAGGTCACGCTTGTCAATGTTCGCTGTGCCTTGCACCACGACCTGGTAATTGCCGGCATCCGCGCCGGTGATCAAACCACCGGCTACCCGCAAGGTCTTGTTCTGCCCGGCGTTCTTGTCACTGAACTCGACCGTGATCGACGGCGTAGGCAGGATGGTCACATCGTCCGTGCCAATCACCGAACCACCAGTGAGCACCGGTGTACCCGAAGCCACGGCTGCCTTGGTACCGTCATAGACCTTGTCTTGCGCGGTCAGGCCACTCACGTTCAGCTCCACAGGCGTGATGTCAACCGTCGCGCTGTTCAATGCGTAGTTGCCAGCATCGGTGCCCGCCAGTGACAAAGTACCGAGGGCAACCCCCTTTTGACTTCCCACACGCTTGTCTGTCATGCTGCCAGCACCCGACAAGGTCACGATGTCACCACTGATGACATCGACCACACCCAGATTGGCAGCCGACACTGCGACCGTGCCGTCATAGACACGGCTGCCGCTGGCCACCAGCGTCTTGGGGGTGATACTTGCACTCAAATTCAAGGCTGTATCGAAGCTGTAATTGCCCACGTCAGCCCCGCTGACCGAAATGACACCCGTCACGGCTTTGTCGGTGCCAACGTTCTTGTCTGCAAAGGTGGCTTGCGCGCTCACGGTCAAGTCGTCACCAGCCACGCGGTCGTCTGTACCAGGTGCAAAACTGATGGTTGCCGCCGTCGTGCGGTCATACACCTTGCTATTGGCCGTGGGCGCTATGGTCAGTGCGCGCGCCGTTACATTGGCCGTTGTGCTGGTGCTGCTATTGGCCAGGTAGTTTTGGGCATCCGTGCCCGCCAAGCTCAAGCCAACAGAAATCGACTTGTTGTTCCCCACATTTTTGTTGTCAAACTGTGCCACGTCCAAGACCGTCAACACATCGCCCGGAATGCGATCATCGCTGAGCGTGACGCTGGCGTCGCGTGTGCCGTCATACACTTTAGTCAATCCAACTGCATTGATATTGATAGCACGTTTAGTAATCGCAGCCGTCTCAGCCACCACTATTTGATAATTTGCTGCATCCGGGCCGGTGAGTGAAAGACCCGTCGCCAAGATCTCCTTGTTCGAACCTGCATTTTTGTCCGCAAAAGCAACAGACAAATTAGTAGATGACAAAACCGCGTTATCACCCGCAATCAAATTGCCCGCCACAGTGGGGGTACCAATGTAGTTGGCGGTAGTGGTGCCGTCATAAACGCGGCTTTGGACCGTCATACCGGTCACCGACAAGGGCTTGGGCGTGACCGTCAGTGATCCACCGCCCAGCGAATAGTTGCCAGCTTCCGGGCCTTGCAGCGCCAATGAATCAACCGAGAAAGCTTTGGCCGTGCCGATGTGCTTGTCGGCCATGCTGCCAGCACCTAACAAACTCACGACATCCCCGCCAATGGTTCCCAACAGATTCAGGCTAGCTGCAGCCACCACTGCTGTTCCGTCATACACCCGGGTGCCAGATGCACTTATATTTTTAGGCAGGATAGAGGCAACGCTGGTCGGGAGGGTGGTGCTTAACAAATAATCGCCGGCCAAGCCAGTCCCGTTGCTGAGCGCCACATTGCTCAGGGTCACCGCTTTGCCGGAACCCGCATTTTTGTCAGCAAAGCGTGCATTGCCGCCGCCAAGCACCAGGGTTTCAGTGCCAATCAAGCCCGTCAGCGCACCGTAGCCGCTGATGGTTGCCGTGACACCGCCATCATAAGTTTTGCCTTGAGC
>CAISLL010000078.1 GCA_903886165.1 uncultured beta proteobacterium
AGGGTGACGCCCATACCGTTTTGTTAACCCATCGACATGAACTCAGTCATTTAAAACACAAGGCCACATATGGCTGTTAGCTTCTCTTTCCGCCCCGGCGGGGGTGGAAAGAGACGGGAGAGATAAGGGGGGATCAACGATAAAAACCCTTTCAAACACTGCCAGAGCCAAATCCACAATCAAAGTAATAGCAGAAGTTACAGGAAATCGACCATGACAACAAACCAGCCGCAACCCGCTCTTGCCCACCTCAAAGTCCTAGACCTCTCTAGAGTCCTCGCCGGCCCCTGGTGCACCCAGATGCTCGCCGACCTCGGTGCCGACGTGATCAAGGTTGAGCGCCCTGGTGCGGGGGACGACACGCGCCACTGGGGCCCCCCGTTTGTCAAGGATGCCGATGGCCATGACACGGATCAGGCCACTTACTTCACCGCCTGCAACCGCAACAAACGCGCCATCACGCTCGACATGGCCAAGCCCGAAGGCCAGGCGCTGATCCGGCAAATGGCGGCGCAAAGCGACATCCTGGTGGAAAACTTCAAGGTCGGTGGCTTGAAAGCCTATGGGCTGGATTACGAGAGCCTCAAAGCCATCAACCCGCGCCTGATTTATTGTTCGGTCACCGGTTTTGGTCAGGACGGCCCTTACGCCGAGCGTGCCGGGTATGACCTGATGATCCAGGCCATGAGCGGCATGATGAGCATCACCGGCCAGGCCGATGGCACCCCCGGTGGCGGGCCAATGCGGGTTGGCGTGGCGGTGGTCGACATCTTCACCGGTGTCTATGCCACCAGCGCGATTCTGGCTGCCATCGAAGTGCGGCACCGCACCGGCGTGGGCCAACACATCGACATGGCGCTGCTGGATGTGGGCATGGCAGTGCTGGCCAATCAGGCGGCGGGTTTCCTGAATTCTGGCAAAGTGCCGCAGCGCCAGGGCAACACCCACCCAAGCCTGGCGCCGTACCAAAGTTTTGACACCGCGGATGGCTCCATGCTGTTGGCGATTGGCAACGACGGCCAGTTTGCCCGCTTTTGCGAGGTGGCCGGCCACCCTCAGTGGGCACAGGACACACGATTTGCCAGCAACACGCTGCGGGTCAAACACCGTGAGGCCTTGATCCCGCTGATGCAAACCGTCACCCGCACACGCAGTTCCGCGTGGTGGATCTCGTCGCTGGAAGACAAGGCCGTGCCCTGTGGCCCGATCAATGACATTGGGCAGGCTTTTGCCGACGCCCAGGTTCAAGCCCGGGGTTTGGTGGTAAAACAGCCTGTAGCCCTTATTAATAAATCACAAGTAGCTACATCATCAATAGCTAATGAAACAACGATCAGCACTGTGGCCAGCCCGCTGCGCCTGACTGCCACGCCACCAGTGTTGCGCCGGGCGCCGCCGGCCTTGGGTGAACACACCAATGAAGTGCTGGCGGAGCTGGGCCTAAGCAGGGCCGAAGTGGCCACCTTGCGCAGCCGCGGTGTGGTCTGATACCTGCTTTTAATTCAATTAAATTGAACATTGCAAACAATCTGATTGAATTACTTTGCATTGACTGATCTCTAAACTTGCGGCCAAGTGTCAGGAAGGTTATTGACACACCCCTATTTGGAGAGAAGTCTTGACCCCATCGCCGTCCCATTCATCGATTCGCCAAACGCGTTACACCGCGGTGGCCATCACCCTGCACTGGTTGCTGGCGCTGGTGATTGTGGGCATGTTTGGGGTCGGTGTGTACATGACCGATCTGCCGATTTCGCCGCTGCGGATGAAGCTCTACAACTGGCACAAGTGGGCGGGCGTCACCTTTTTGGCACTGACTGTGTTGCGCCTGCTGTGGCGTGTCAGCCATCGCCCACCCGCCTTGCCGGCTTCGGTCAGTCAGGCCATGCCGGTTTGGCAAACCCAGGCCTACCACGCCACCCATCACCTGATGTACGTGCTGTTTTTTGCTGTGCCGCTGATCGGCTGGGCTTACAGCTCGGCCGCTGGGTATCCGATTGTCTGGTTTGGCCAGATTGCCCTGCCCGATTTGTTGGCCAAGGACGAGGCGCTGGCGGATTTGATCAAGCCTTTGCACGGGCTGTCTGCCTTTGCCTTGATGGGGTTGGCTGCGCTGCATGTGGCTGCCGCTCTGAAACACCACTGGGTGGACCGCGACGGCCTGCTGCAGCGCATGCTGCCTGGCCGCACATCCGCCTGATTTGATCCAACCTCTTTTTGGAGCCCACCCCATGCATGTCACCACCCTGATTCCCGCCCTGTTCGCATCCGCCCTCATGGCCACCGCCATGCCCGCGGCCGCGCAGCAAAA
>CAISLL010000079.1 GCA_903886165.1 uncultured beta proteobacterium
TCCACCTGGGTCTGTGGCGCATGCGGCACATAGCTCTGGATTTGACGTGGTGGCTCAGGCAGCAGACGGTCACCCACGCGCATCTCTTCCTTGGCATCGGTGATGTCAATGGTGGCCGGGATGATGTCGGAGCGGTTCTTGCCTTCAGCGTCCAGGCTGCTCTGCGTGGCCTCGCTGCGGGCCAGCAGGGCCTTGCCGACGTACTGCGCTTCATAACCCAGCAGTTCGCCTGTCAAGGGGTCTTTCAGAGGGGTGGCGCTGCGGAACACGCGGTATGCCTTCTGTGGTTTGCCGGCGTCATCCATCAGCTCGGCGCCGGGCGTGCCACGGGCGTATGCACGGTCGCCACGGGTCAGCAACACCCGGCTGTCCTGCGCCGCCACGATGCGCGGTGCCGCGCTCAAGCCCTGTGCGTCGACAATCACGGGTTCGGCCAGAAATGCCTCGATGAATTGGCTTTTCAGGGTTGGCAGGGCGCCAACGGCCAGTTGCTCGCTGCGGGTGCGCGGCGACAAGCGCACGGTGGGCACAGAACCGTCGCTGCCGGCGGTGCCCATGCGCAGTCTGGCGCGGCCGTCGCTGGTGTCCAGGAACAGCGTCTGGCCCGGGTAAATCAGGTGCGGGTTCTTGATGTCAGAGAGGTTCATGCCCCACAGCTCAGGCCAGCGCCAGGGGCTTTTCAGGAACAGGCCGGAGATGGCCCACAAGGTGTCGCCCGCTTTCACTGTGTAGCTCTGTGGTGCATTTGGGCTGAGTTCGCTCAGCGCGACGCCGCTTTGTGCGACCTGGGCCGCTGTGGCACGTTGCCCGGTGGTGATGGGGAAGGTTTGGGCATGTAACTGCCCGATCGCCAGGCACAGGCCCAAGGCAAGCCCTGACAGCCTTGAAAAGTCTTTGCTCAAAGTACGTTTTGCCATGGTGTGGTGCATCCTGTTAAATCGCGTGAGATTTTGCGCCTAAGCCCTTGATTGAACAACGATTGTCACCTGAGCGTTGGCCGAATCAGCAAAAAAATGGCGAAAATACCACCATCTTTGAAGTAACACCATGGCTTTACTCCCAATTCTTTGTTATCCCGACCCCCGGCTGCTCACCGTGGCCAAGCCCGTACAAGCCTTTGATGTACGCCTCCAGACGCTGATTGCAGACATGTTCGAAACCATGTACGAGGCCAAGGGCATTGGCCTGGCCGCCACACAGGTGAATGTGCATGAACGCCTGATTGTGATCGACACCTCGGAGGGGCGTGATGCGCCGCTCGTCCTGATCAACCCCAAAATCCTTTGGGCCAGCCCGGAGAGGCACGTGAACGAGGAGGGTTGCCTGTCGGTGCCTGGCATTTACGATGGGGTGGAACGCCATGACCTGGTCAAGGTGGAGGCACTTGATGGCTCGGGCAACAAACACCTGGTGGAGGCAGAAGGCCTGCTTTCCATGTGCATCCAGCATGAGATGGACCACCTGATGGGCAAGGTATTCGTGGAGTACCTGTCGCCCCTGAAGCGCAACCGGATCAAGACCAAGATGCTCAAGGCGCAACGCGAGGCGCGCGATTGAAGCTCATATTTGCCGGCACGCCCGAGTTTGCCGCCGTTGCCCTGACTGCCTTGCAGGCGGCGGGCCACGACGTTGTGCTGGTGCTGAGCCAGCCCGATCGCCCGGCCGGACGCGGCATGCAGCTGCAGGCTTCACCGGTCAAGCAGTTTGCGCTGTCACATGGGTTGAAGGTGGCGCAACCACGCAGCCTGCGCCTGGACGGCAAGTACCCTGAAGACGCACAAGCCGCCGCTCATGCCATTGCTGCAGCGCAGGCAGATGCCATGGTGGTGGCTGCTTACGGCCTGATCCTGCCGCAATGGGTGCTTGATGCGCCGCGTCTGGGCTGCTTCAATATTCATGCCTCCTTGTTGCCGTGCTGGCGCGGTGCCGCACCGATTCACCGTGCCATTGAAGCCGGTGATGCACAAACCGGTGTCACCATCATGCAGATGGATGTGGGGCTGGACACCGGTGACATGTTGCTGGTTAAAGCGCTGCCAATTCTGCCGACAGACACCACCGGCAGGCTGCACGACCGCCTGGCCGGACTGGGCGCGCAAATGATGGTGCAAGCGCTTGAGCTGGCCGCTCAGGGCCGCCTGCAACCGGTGCCCCAGCCCCTGGAAGGCATCTCCTATGCCCAAAAAATTGACAAGTCTGAGGCCGCCATCGACTGGGTGCAGCCGGCACACACCATCGCCAGAAAAGTGCGTGCGCTCAACCCGTTTCCCGGTGCCAGCACCACACTGAATGCTGAGGTGATCAAGATCTGGGCGGTGCAGCCTGTTGACGCGGCGCCGGCTCTGCCCTGTGTTTGTGGGCAAATCATGTCTCTAGGCCCGGCAGGTATTGCGGTGGCAGCTGCTGATTCAATAGTAAACATTATTGAGCTGCAGCGCCCTGGTGGCAAGCGTTTGACAAGTGCCGAGTTTTTGCGCGGCAACCCCTTGCGAGTCGGACAGGTATTGGGCTGATGCGACAACTTTACGCCCGGGCGCGTGGCTGGTGGCAGCACCAGGCGTTTGCCCGTGGGGTGCGCGAAATGGCGTCAGTTTCGCCGGGCCTGGCCGCCTGGGGTTTGATGACTGGCGTGGCCATGGTCAAGTCGGGCATGAGCACCGTGGAGGCGGTGGCCATGAGTTTGCTGGTGTTTGCCGGCAGCTCGCAACTGGCGGCCATGCCCTTGATTGCCGCAGGTGCGCCGGTGTGGGTGATTTTGTCGACCAGCTTTTGCGTCAATTTGCGCTTTGTGGTGTTCAGCGCCCACATGCGGCCGTACCTGATGCATTTGCCGCTGCGCTGGCGCCTCATTCATGGCTACCTCACCGCTGACCTGAGTTATGTGCTGTTCACCCGGCATTACCACCGCCCCGCCAGCGCGGCGGTTGAACGCCGTGAACAAATCGCCTACCTGAGTGGCGGCAGCCTGCTGAACTGGGTCAGCTGGCAAAGCGCCAGTTTGCTCGGCATTGCGCTGGCCAATGTGATTCCGACCCACTGGGGGCTGGGTTTTGCCGGCATTCTGGCGCTGCTCGGGGTGGGGTGTTCACTGGCATCGAGTCAGCTGCGCCGCGTCTCGGCTGGGGTGGCGGGCATGGCTGCGGTGGTGGCGTATGCCTTGCCGCTCAAGCTCAACATTGTGGTGGCGATAGCCAGTGCGGTGGCGCTGTGCCTGATCATTGAAGAAACCCGGCCAAAAGCGCCAGGTGCGACCACATGAGCGGGCCCAGCATGACCGGCACCGACGGGTGGACCCTGGCTGTGATCGTCGGCCTGGCGCTGGTCACCGTCATCACCCGCTGTTTCTTTTTCATGAGCAGCCAGCCTTGGCATTTGCCACACTGGGCGCAACGTGGCCTGCAATACGCTCCGATTGCCGCGCTGGCCGCGGTGGTTGCGCCGGAAGTGGTCATGGCCCACGGCCAGCTCATTGGCACCTGGCAGGATGCGCGCATTTATGCTGCCTTGGCAGGTGCGGCCTATTTTTTCTGGTGCAAGGGTCAGGGGCAGGCGGTACTGGGCACCATCGTTACGGGCATGGCGGTGTATTTGCCACTGCACCTCGGCTTGGGCTGGTAGCCGCAGCACGCCAAAAATAACTGGCGAAAATTCAAAGTTGGTAAAAAGCGGGCACGGGTGGTGCTAAGCTTCGCGCACCAATATAGGTCAGTGGACATGGAACCAGGCAGACATTCACCCGACGGCTCAAATAATCATGAATCTGAATCCTTTACATCGTTGGGTGATTAATGTCTGCGGGCATTTTTTGGACATGGCTTTTGGCGCAGTGACCGGGCACGCCCGACATCAGAATTTGACCAGCACTGAAGTGACTGGCGTCTGGCCCACCCATCAGTCGGCAAATACGCTATGAATTTCCTGACCCCCGGTGTCGCACTGCTCAGGCCGTTGGCCGGCACCACACGTTTCTGGGTTTTGCCATTGCCTCTGGTACTGGTGATGGTGGCCATCTTGATCACTCACTTGCACTTGATTGAGGCTTATGTTCCGCAGATGGAAGGTGGCATGATGGCATTTCTTTCTGCCTTTGGGTTGGTCGCGTGGGTGTATCTGCAGTTGGCGTTTTTCAGCATCACCCGAGGCGAGCGCGACCGCACTGAATCTGCCATGAGTGCGGCTTCACAGGGGGACCTGACCCACACGGTCAACGTCGGGGTCCGGACGCTGGGTAACTTTGGCCAACATCTTGACAGCATGATCATCAGCATGTCCAGCATGGTGGCCAACATCCGTACCGCTGCGGTGATGTTGGGTGACACCGGAAAGCAGCTGGTAGATGACACACGGTCACTGTCTGAGCGGGCCGCCACACAAGGCGAGCATTTGCAGCAAACGTCCATTCACGTCAAGCGTGTCAGTGAAACCGTGGCGCGTAATGCGTCGGCTGCGCAAGAGGTCAGCATGATGACCGCCAGTCTCCACAAGGAAGCCAACAACGCCGGTCACATGATGCAGGATGCCATGCAGGGCATGGGGCCACTGGAAGTGACGTCAAGGCGCATGTCCGAGATCATTGGCGTGATTGACGGCATTGCCTTCCAAACCAATTTGCTGGCGCTCAATGCCGCCGTGGAAGCCGCAAGGGCCGGTGAGCAGGGACGCGGTTTTGCCGTGGTGGCGGCAGAAGTGCGCAACCTGGCCAAGCGTAGCCAGGGTGCGGCGGCAGAAATTCGGGGTTTGATCGCCGAGTCGTCGGCGCGGGTGGGTGAAACCGTCGGCAGCATCAAGGTCATCAATGACACCATGGAGAGTCTGATTTCTGGCATTGGCGAAATTGCCATGAATGTCAACGTCATGGCCGAAGGCAGTGCGTCGCAAAGTGCCGCACTTGAAGAAGTGGTGCACGCGGTGGGTGATCTGGATGTGTTGACGCATGAAAACGCAGAGTTGGTGGACCGCGCCAGCTTCAACTCCGACCGCATGATCGCGCAGGCGCACACCCTGGAAGAATCGGTGGGGGGCATTCAGTTGCGCCAGGGCACGGCGGATCAAGCACGCCAGTTGGTGTTTGACGCGGTTGACCACATTCACCAGGTTGGCTTCGAGCAGGCGTCGCGGGACTTTCAAGA
>CAISLL010000080.1 GCA_903886165.1 uncultured beta proteobacterium
CATTTTTATACGTCAGCAAGCAGAAGGCTGATGCCGCGGCTTTGGCTGAAGAGGAGGGTGGTGAGCCGGTTCAACGTGCCCCGACGAAGTCGTCTGCAGTCAAAGGCCCCCCGGTGTACCTGCCGATGGACAACATGGTGGTGAACCTGGCTGACGCAGGCGGTGAAAGAGTGGCCCAGGTGGGCATCACGTTTGAAGTCATTGATGCCCAAGCATCGGACTCTGTCAAAGCCTACATGCCAACGATTCGCAGTAGCGTGTTGATGCTGTTGTCACAGAAGACATCGGAGGAGTTGCTTTCGGCCGAAGGCAAACAGAAATTGATTGCAGAAATATTGCATGAAGCTTCGATTCCTTTTGGTGGAACCACAGAAGACACCGGAGTTGCCGCCACGGGCAACAAAAAGCCAAAAAAGAAATCGGCAGAACCCTTTCCGGTCGTAGGCGTGCTGTTTTCCAGCCTGATTGTCCAGTGGCAACGGTGAGTGTGCCATGAGTGAATCGTTTTTGTCGCAGGAAGAAGTTGACGCACTGCTGGAAGGCGTGACTGGCGAAAGCCAGAAAATGGTGGAGGATGTGGCGGAGCACGGCGAGGTTCGGCCCTATAACATCTCAAGCCAGGAGCGGATTGTGCGGGGGCGCATGCCCACCATGGAAATCGTCAATGAACGGTTTGCCAGAAATTTGCGCGTCGGCTTGTTCAACTTCATTCGCAGGAGCCCGGAGATATCTGTGGGGCCGGTTACGGTGGCGCGTTACAGCGCGTTTTTGCGCGAGTTGGCTGTTCCTACCAACTTCAATATTGTTGCGATCCGACCCCTGCGCGGCAATGGATTGGTGGTGTGTGAGCCTGCTTTGGTGTTTGGAGTGATTGAATCCCTTTACGGTGGCATTGGAAAATTCCAGACCCGAATTGAAGGCCGGGATTTTTCAGCCACCGAGCAACGGGTGATCAACCGTATGGTAGATGTGATCACCGAAGAATACAAAAAGGCCTGGACAGGCATTTATCCGCTGGTGCTGGACTATCAGCGCTCGGAAATGCAGCCGCAGTTTGCCAACATAGCCACGCCCAGCGAAATTGTCGTGTCCACCTCATTTCAGCTTGAAATTGGTGAAATCACAGGGGCAATCCATTTGTGCATGCCTTACGCCACCCTGGAGCCGATCCGGGATGTGTTGTACTCATCCACACAGGGTGACTCGATTGAGGTGGATCGTCGCTGGGTGAATGTGTTGACGCAAGAAATTCAGGCGGCCCCAGTGGTGCTGGTGGCCGAGTTGGCGCATGCCGAGGCCACAGTGGAGCAGATTTTGGCCATGAAGCCAGGTGATTTTATTGAGTTGGACCGGCAGCCACGCATTCAGGCCAAGGTGGATGGTGTGCCTATTTTTGAATGCCAGTACGGTACGCACAACGCCAAGTACGCGTTGAAGATTGAAAAAAGCTTGAGGGGCAATGACCTCAATTGGAAAGGTAACTGACATGGCAACTGATGACAACGAAGACGACGGCTTGGCTGACTGGGCTGAGGCGCTGCTTGAGCAAAAAACGGCCGACACACCCACACCTGAGCATGAGCCAGGAGGGGTCTTGTCTGGTGATTCCTCCAGAGGTTTTGGCGGTGGCAGCGATGCACAGATCAATGACATCAATCGGGTGCTCGACATTCCGGTGTTGCTGTCGGTGGAGTTGGGCCGAACCAAGGTGCCCATCAAACACATTTTGCAGTTGGGGCAGGGATCGGTGGTTGAACTCGATGCCTTGGCGGGAGAGCCAATGGACGTGTTGGTTAACGGTTACCTGATTGCCCAAGGCGAAGTGGTGGTAGTGAACGATAAATTCGGCATTCGGCTGACCGATGTGGTGACCCCGTCAGAGCGCCTGAGGCGTGTGAGCAAGGGGTAGATACACCATGACGCAGGCGTGGGTCTCGGTTGTTTTGTTTGTCGTGTTGCTGGCGTTGGTGCCAGTGGGGCTGAAGTGGGTGCAGCGCCGCACTGGTGGCGTCGTGTCGGGCTCGGCGGCCGCCACCAAAATTGTCTCGGCCGTGGGTGTCGGGCCACACCAGCGCGTGGTGACTGTTGAAGTTGGACCTGAAGGCGCCAGGGTCTGGTTGACGCTGGGAGTGACAGCGCAGCAGATTACTTGTCTGCACTCGGTGGCTGTGCCCCAGGGCACCACAGTGCTGACTGAAAGCACCATCCCATGAGCTTGCCAGTGATTCGCGCGGATGGCACAAGGGCGGCCAAGTTGTTTGCCGCTTTGCTGCTGTTGTCGCTGCCCTCGCTTGGCCTGGCGCAAACCGGTGCGCAATTGCCCTTGCTGATGGGCACCGGCAGCAATGGCATGAGTTTTTCGGTGCCGGTACAAACTCTGCTGTTTTTTACTGCACTGTCGTTCTTGCCAGCCATTTTGCTGATGATGACGAGTTTTACCCGGATTGTGATCGTGCTGTCCTTGCTGCGGCAGGCACTGGGCACGCAGTCTGCGCCGCCGAATCAGGTGGTGGTGGGCTTGTCGCTGTTTCTGACCCTGTTTGTCATGGGGCCAACACTCGACAAGGTATACGAAGAGGCCTATCTGCCCTACAGCACCAACAATCTGCCGTTTGACCAGGCCCTGGTGAAAGCTGAAGCCCCCATGCGGACATTCATGAGCAAACAAACACGGCAGTCCGATCTGGCATTGTTTGTGAAACTGGCCAAGCTTGATCCGGCGACCACCGCGGCCACCGCTCCGCTGCGAGTGCTGATTCCGGCATTTGTGACCAGTGAATTGAAGTCGGCCTTCCAGATCGGGTTCATGGTTTTCATTCCATTTTTGGTGATCGACATTGTGGTGGCGAGCATTTTGATGTCGCTGGGTATGATGATGCTGTCGCCGGTGTTGGTGGCACTGCCCTTCAAGCTGATGATTTTTGTGTTGGCTGATGGCTGGAACCTGCTGCTGGGGTCGCTTGCAGCCAGCTTTGTGATCTGAGGTGCATGGATGAATGCCCAATTTGTACTGACCATGGGGCAGGACGCCTTGTGGATGTTGCTGATGATCTCGGCACCCGTGTTGGGTGTGGTGCTTGTTGTTGGCTTGTTGATCAGCCTGTTTCAGGCAGTGACACAAATCAACGAGGCCACCTTGGCTTTTGTTCCGAAGCTGCTGGCCGCGATGGCTGTTTTTGCGCTGGCAGGCCCCTGGATGCTTGGGACGCTGGTGGAATTTGTCCGGCGCACGATTGAGTCCATTCCCGCGGCGGTGATGTAGGGCCGCCTTGCCGTGATCACGTTTTCAGAAGCACAGTTGACGGCTTGGCTGTCGCCGCTGATCTGGCCTTTTTTGCGCACCTTGGCGCTTTTCACTTCGGCCCCGATTTTTTCTTCCAAGGCAGTGCCCGCACGGGCCAAGATTGCGCTGGCTTTTTTTGTGGCGCTGGCAGCCCAGCCCAGCCTCGAGGGCCAGCCCATCATCAGCATCAACGACGCCACAGCTTTTGGCGCTGTGTTGCAACAAGTCGGGATTGGGCTGGCCATTGGGTTCACCATCCGCGTCGTGCTGGCGGCGGTTGAACTGGCGGGGGAAGTCGTCGGATTCCAGATGGGTTTGAGTTTTGCGTCATTTTTTGACCCAACCATTGGCGGTCAGTCAAGCGCGGTGGCCCGCTTTTTCGGGCAAATGGCCTTGTTCATGTTTGTCGTGATGGGCGGCCATCTGATGGTGTTGATGACTGTCATTCAGAGTTTTATTGCATTCCCTGTCGATCAGAACTTTCTGCAGGCGCTGCCACAAATGAAGATTTACAGCCTTGGCACCGACCTGTTTGCCGCCGGCCTGTGGATGTCCTTGCCGATGGTGGGTATGTTGATGTTTGCCAACTTGGCGTTGGGAATTGTGTCGCGGGTGGCACCGCAGATGAACATTTATGCCATTGGTTTTCCGATCACGCTCACCGTGGGTTTGGTTGGCATGGCGGTGACGCTGCCCATGCTGGACCAGCCCTTTTTGGCGCTGATGGGGCGGGCCATGGAAATTTTTGCGCCCAGGTAGGCACGTGCTTAAACCAGTCCGTTGCGGATGGCGTAAACCGTCAGTTCCGAATTGTTGGTCAGTTTGAGTTTTTCCAGCACACGTGAGCGGTAAACACTGACAGTTTTGGGGCTGAGCATGAGTTCAGCGGCGATGTCTGACAGGCGCTTGCCGGACGCTATTTTCAGCAAGGTCTGCAGTTCACGCTCTGACAGGCTGGCATGCAGGCTGGTGTTTTCGGGGGTGCTGAGGTTGTCCACCAGCATTTGAGCGACTTCTGGTGTGACGTACTTGCGCCCCTGTGCCACCGTGCGCACTGCCTTGATCAGGTCCGCCGGGTCACCGGCCTTGTTCAGGTAACCCTGCGCGCCCGCTTTCAGGCACCGAATGGCGTACTGGTCTTCAGGGAACATGGAAACCATCAGAACCTTGATGGGTGAGTCGGTTTCACGCAGACTTGACAACACCTCCAGACCGCCGCGTCCGGGCAGGTTGATGTCGAGCACCAGCACGTCGCAGGCATGGGTGCGCATGGCCTCACGAACCTCTGAGTAGCTGCCGGCTTCTGCGCACACCTGGATGTCCACTGCTTCGGCAAGCGTGTCACGAATGCCACGGCGCACCATGGCGTGGTCGTCGCAAAGAATGACTCGAATCATGTGTCGTGACCTCCTGAATCGTCAGATGCCGATTGTGTCAGCGGAATCGAGAGAATGATGGCGGTGCCGCGACCGGGTTGCGAGCTGACATCGAGCCATCCACCCACAACGCGGGCCCGCTCCTTCAGACCACGAATCCCGAACGAGTTGGTTTTTGCGAGGTCTTGCGCACTGATGCCGCGACCGTTGTCTGACACCTCCAGGGTCAGGACTCCCTCAGTGTCCGAAATTTCAATCTGTACCGTCGTGCAATTGGCATATTTGCCAATGTTCGTCAGCGCTTCCTGGGTTGTGCGGTAAGCGGCCAACTGAATGGACTTGGACAAGCCTTCAATTTTCTGCGGAGCGCGCACGGTGGCCGGCAGCCCGGTGCGCCTGGAAAAACTGGTCGCCAGCCAGTGAACGGCTGCCACGAGACCCTGGTCAAGAACCGCCGGTCGCAAATTTCGCATGATGCGCTGGCTGGCGTCCAGGGCATGGGTCAGCATGTCACTGGCGGCACCCAGGTGCGACAGAAAGGCGGGATCAGATGTGTGGCGTGAAATCCATGCCAGGTCAAACCGCACTGCTGCCAGGGAACCACCGATATCGTCATGAATTTCACGGGCAATCGCCGCACGTTCCTGTTCAATGGTGTCTTGAAGATGTTCGGCAAAACTGGCAAGACGCCTTTCAGACTGCGCGAGTTCTGCGTCAGCGGCCTCTTTCTCGAGTTGAATGCGGTGCATCTCGATGGCACGCTCCAGCACGCGCCAGAGCTTCCCAAGATCTTCCTTGGGCAGGTAGTCGCTGATGCCAACCTTGATGGCTGCGACCGCTGCAGACTCGCCAATCGCACCTGAAAGCAGCACAAACGGGGTCCTGAGTTCTTTTTGCAGCATCACTTGCCAGGCGTCCAGAGCCGTCAATCCGGGCAAGCGGTAGTCTGCCAGAACCACGCTGAAAGTCGAAGCTTCAAGTGCCTCGGCAAAATCCTTGAGCGTATCCACGCGCATGATTTCAAGGGCTTCGCCTGACCGGTGAAGTTCACGCTTGACCAACTCATGGTCAAGGATGGAGTCTTCAAGATGCAAAATGCGTAAAGGGCTGTGGTTTGCGGGTTGGCTCTTCATGATTGGCGATATGATTGTCTGCTATGGTAAAGCCTATCTGTTCCGTCACGCATTCATAGGAGAGTCGATTGGCCATGTCGCCTGATCAAACAGCATTTACAGTCCCGACGGTTGAGTTACCGGTGATGCTGGTGGCTGAGGTTCAGGACTCGTTGCTGGTCGTTGTGCATGACCTGAATCGATTGGATGGTTTGCTCACACATGCCATGGAAAACCTGATGCAAAGGTTCACGTCTGCAAGTTCAGACCTTTCAGATCCCGCATTGGAGGCAGTGAGGGAACTGGCGGGTGTTCGTGCGGCCTTGCATGCCGCTGTGACTGAGTTGCAATTTCAGGACATGGCGTCACAGTTGATTGGTCATACGTCCAAAATTTTGCAAGGTTGCGCGTACCGGCTGGCATCTGAAGCCATGGGTTATGAAGATGGTGAAGCCGTACCGTTTGTTGAAGATGTTCCCGAACGTCCCAATCCGGTTACGCAGGATGAGATGCAGGCTGGCTCGGTTGAGCTGTTTTAGTTGATGGTTATCTGATTTCGTCGGAGTTATTCATGCCCTTAATACTCGCTGTTGATGACTCGCCATCCATGCGAAAGATGGTGTCATTCACGCTGTCTGGTGCTGGATACCAGGTGGTGGAAGCGTTCGATGGTGTGGACGCCTTCGAGAAAGCCATGGCGCATTCGTTTGATTTGGTGCTTACCGATCAGAACATGCCGCGGCTTGATGGCCTGGGCTTGACGCGCAAGCTCCGGGAGCACCCGAATTTCAAGGCCACTCCCATATTGATGTTGACTACGGAGTCCAGTGACCTCATGAAGCAGGCTGGGCGCGCCGCAGGTGCTACTGGCTGGCTGGTCAAACCCTTTGATCCGGCCCGGTTGATTGAGGTCATCAAGAAAGTTATCAAGTAGGCAGCAAAGGAGCTGCGGTCAGTAATCAGTTGGAAAGATAAGGTAGGAGACAGTTATGGCTGAAGTGCATCAAGATGCAGGTGGTTCCGGTGCTGACTTTGATCTAAGTCAGTTTTATCAGATTTTCTTTGAGGAAGCCGGTGAGAACCTGGATTTGATGGAGCGCATGTTGCTCAATCTGAATCTGGAGACCGCAGATGATGAAGAACTGAACGGCATTTTTCGCTGTGCGCACTCGGTCAAAGGTGGAGCCGCGACTTTTGGTTTTTCCGATGTGGCCGAGTTGACGCACCAAATGGAGTCATTGCTTGACCGTTTGCGTCGGCATGAATTGCAGCCCAATTCAGCCATGGTGGATGTCTTGCTGGAGTCAGCGGACGCATCTCGCGGCCTGTTGGCACGCCATCAGGCCGGTGACGAAGGTGAAGGGCCTCCCACGGCTGAGTTGGTGCGCAGGATTCGGTCTATGGTTGCCGGGGAAGCGGTTGCCCAGAGCGCACCGGTTGCAGTAGCAGCGCCGCAACCACCCGTGGTGGTGACGGTTCCCGTGCAAACTCAGCAGCCAGTTGCCAAGGTCGCGTCGGATGGCGTTCGCCACCTTGTCGTTACGATCAGCCAACTGGATCGTCAGGACCAGGCGGATTCCTTGATGGAGCTTTTCCGTGACATTCCCGGCCTGGGTGAAATCAAGGCCGAGTCCGTGGCGCCGAATGGACCTCGAGTATTCTCAGTCAAGACCACCTCCAGCGACGAAGACTTGCTTGACTTGTTCGCGTTTCATGTGTCGCGGGAACAGGTCCTGATTTGTGACAGACAGCCAGAGTCAGGTCAAGTTGAGGCAGTGTCTCAGGTTGATTCAGTGGCGCCGCCGCCGGAAGTGGCAGCGCCACTGGCTGTTGCTGAATTCGGGTTTTTTGACGGTGCGCCGGGGACGCCTGGATCGCATGCGGTTGTGTCTGCGCCGGCGCTGGTCGCCAAGTCGGCGGTTGCCAAACCAGCCGCGGCAGCTGGCGCCCCGCCTGAAGCTGCCACCATCCGCGTGGCTATCAGTAAGGTAGACCAGTTGATTAACCTCGTGGGTGAACTGGTGATCACGCAAGCCATGCTGGCGCAAAACAGCCGCGCGCTTGACCCGGCTCTGTACCAGCAGTTGTTGACCGGTTTGATCGATCTGGATCGCAATACCCGTGACCTGCAGGAGTCCGTGATGTCCATCCGGATGATTCCCATGTCGATCGTCTTCAGCCGCTTCCCTCGCATGTTGCGCGACCTGGCCAGCAAACTCGGCAAGAAGGTGGATTTTGTCACGCAAGGTGAGGCAACTGAACTCGACAAGGGCCTGGTGGAAAAGATCACCGACCCATTGACGCACCTGGTGCGTAACAGTTGCGACCATGGCATTGAAATGCCGGCAGACCGTATTCGGGCGGGTAAATCAGAGACCGGGACGATCACCCTGAGCGCGTCGCACCAAGGCGGCTCCATTGTGATCGAGGTGCGCGACGACGGGCACGGCATGTCACGCGAAAAAATTCTGTCGAAGGCACGCGAAAAAGGGTTGGATGTTTCCGACGCTATGACCGACAGCGAGGTTTGGCAGCTGATATTTGCGCCGGGTTTTTCCACTGCCGAGGTGGTCACGGATGTGTCGGGCCGAGGCGTCGGAATGGATGTAGTGAAGCGAAACATCACGTCGCTCAACGGCACGGTCGACATCGAGTCCGCTGAGGGTTATGGGATGAAGGTGTCCGTGCGTCTGCCCTTGACATTGGCCATCATGGATGGAATGTCGGTTGGCGTTGGCAATGAGGTCTATATTTTGCCGTTGTCGTCGGTGGTGGAGTCGTTCCAAGTCAAGTCGGAGGCGGTGAGCACAGTTGGGCAAGGTGCACAACTGGTCAAGGTGCGTGATGAGTTCATGCCGGTGATCGAGTTGGAAAAGGTCTTTCAGGTGCCCCGCTTTGACTCGGACAAGACCAGCGACATCATGGTGGTGATTGAAGCCGAGGGTAGCCGTGTGGTGTTGCTGGTAGATGAGTTGTTGGGCCAGCAGCAGGTGGTGGTGAAGAACCTTGAATCCAACTACCGCAAGGTGCCAAATGTGTCAGGTGCAACCATTCTTGGCGATGGCAAGGTGGCCTTGATTCTCGATACTGCAGCGTTGGTTCGTCGTTCACGCCATTGAAGCGTGCGGGACGATTCTGGAGAAAAAAAGATGAGTGCAATTGAAAAAATGACTGATTCCGTGGCGGCGGGTACCCGCGAGTACCTCACCTTTCGCCTGAGCCGTGAAGAATACGGCATTGACATTTTGAAGGTCCAGGAAATCCGTGGTTACGAGCCACCCACACGCATCGCCAATGCGCCGGATTTCATCAAGGGCGTGGTCAATCTGCGCGGAACGATAGTGCCGATCGTGGACATGCGCCTTAAATTCAATTGCGCCAGTGCCCAGTACGATGCGTTCACGGTGGTCATTATTCTCAACCTTCGTCAGCGCATTGTGGGCATTGTGGTGGATTCAGTCAGTGACGTGATGGAACTGGCACCCGAGAATTTGCGTCCTGCACCGGAAGTTGAAAGTGTGATCGACAGTGATGCGGTCATCGGCTTGGGATCGCTTGCAGACCGGATGCTGATCTTGCTGGACATTGAAAAATTGATGTCGGGCGTGGACATGGGCCTGGTGTCCGAGCCTTGCTGATGTTTGTGAGCCTGTAGCCAGATGGCAGCTGCTCAAGCAGGCCAGTTTCAGCGGGATGCTGGCGTGCCGGACGCACAGGGGCGTGAATTCGCCTGGTCCGACGCGGATTTTGACCGGGTCCAGTCGCTGATTTACCAGCGTGCCGGTATCAGTCTGCATGATGGCAAGCACGCCATGGTGTACAGCCGCCTTTCCAGACGCTTGCGTGACACGGGTCACCAGAGTTTCAAAGCTTATTTAAGCTGGCTGGAAAATCAGGATGGGGCGGAGTGGCAAGAATTTGTCAATGCACTTACCACAAACCTCACGTCATTCTTCCGGGAACATCATCATTTTGAAGTTCTCAGCGATTACCTGACGGCGCACAAGGCACATGCCACCTGGCGGGTCTGGTGCAGTGCCGCGTCCACCGGAGAAGAGCCATACTCCATATTGATGACAGCGGCCGATGCGCTGGGGGCGAACGCCCATTTCAAGCTCACTGCCAGCGACATTGACTCGAAAGTGCTGGCCACAGCCACGCAGGGCGTGTATCGGCTGGAGAATCTGAAAAATGTGACCGAAGGCCAGTTGCAGCGGTACTTTTTAAAGGGCAAGGCAGCCAACAGTGGCATGGTCAGAGTCAAGCCAGAGCTGCAAAGAATGGTGGACTTCATCATAGTCAACCTGATCCGTGACGACTGGCCATTTCGTGAGCCGTTTGACCTGGTCTTTTGCCGCAATGTGATGATTTATTTTGACGCTCCGACTCAGCGCAAGGTGCTTGAGCGCATCCACCGCGTGATGGTGCCAGGCGGTTTGCTGTTTGTTGGCCATGCGGAAAATTTCAGCGAGTCGCGTGATCTGTTCGTGCTGAAGGGGAAAACCGTTTATGAGCGTCGCTAAGGTGACAAACGCTCGCGTGTCAAATGTTGACCACCTGAAGTCGCTGCCGCGCAATCCGGGTGAGGCGTCTTTTTTCTACAGTGACCATCATTTTCAGTACGACGCTGTGAAGGTGTTGCCTGGCGAATACTATGTGGCGAGAGACGATATCATGGTCATGACGGTGCTGGGTTCCTGCATTTCGGCGTGTATCTGGGACGGGCGTGTAAGGGCTGGTGGCATGAACCATTTCATGTTGCCCGACGGCGACAGCGCGGATGGTGGAGGGCGGTACGGGTCTTACGCCATGGAACTGCTCATCAATCAGATGTTAAAACTCGGCGCACGCCGTGAATCCATGCAGGCCAAGATATTTGGTGGCGCCCAGGTCATGGCGGGTTTTACCTCCATGAATGTCGGGGAGAGAAACACCAGGTTTGTGCTGGATTACCTTGCCACAGAGCGAATCCCGGTGGTGTCACAGGACGTGCTGGACATTCATCCCAGAAAGGTCTGTTTTTTTCCTGTCACCGGCAAGGCATTGGTGAAGCGCCTGGCGCATTCCCATCCGGAGACATTGGCGGTTGAAGAGCGCAAGGGCAATGCGGCCACAGTGGCCAGGTCGACATCCGGTGGTTCTGTCGATTTGTTTTGAGGATCAGGACTTGAAGAAAATTCGTGTGCTTGTGGTGGACGATTCGGCCCTGGTGCGCAGTCTGTTGGCTGGCATCATCAACCGTCAGTCTGACATGGAATGTGTGGGCGCGGCCAATGACCCGTTGATTGCCCGTGAAATGATCCGCGAGCTTGATCCGGATGTCATCACCCTCGACATTGAGATGCCTCGCATGGACGGCATTGATTTTCTTGGCCGCCTGATGCGCTTGCGGCCCATGCCGGTGGTCATGATTTCGACCCTTACCGAGCGCGGTGCGGAAGTCACGATGAGGGCGCTGGAACTCGGCGCCGTTGATTTCGTCTCCAAGCCCCGCATTGGAGTCGTGGATGGCCTGGGAGAGTTGTCGACCCAGATTGTTGACAAAATCCGGATTGCGGCGAGCGCACACATCAGACGGGCAAGACCTTCAGTTGCGCAGCCACAAGACAACCCCGAACGATTGCCCATGACCCTGGCCGGGCGGGTTTCCACCGAAAAACTGGTGTTCATTGGCGCATCAACCGGTGGCACCGAGGCGATCAAGGAAGTGTTGACGCTTTTGCCGGCAGATTTTCCTGCCATCGTCATTACCCAGCACATGCCGCCGGGCTTCACCACCAGTTTTGCCGCCAGACTTGACAGTCTGTGCCGGATTTCTGTGCGCGAGGCAGTACATGGTGAACGCTTGTTGCCCGGCCATGCCTACCTGGCACCAGGAGGCAAGCAGTTCCGGGTGGACCGCAGCGGTGCCAACTATGTGGCCGTGGTGGAAGACGGTGAGCCCGTCAATCGCCACAAGCCGTCGGTTGAAGTGCTTTTCAAGTCTGCGGCCAGAGTGGCCGGTCGCAACGCCTTTGGCATCATGTTGACGGGCATGGGCAACGATGGTGCCAAAGCCATGAAAGAGATGAGAGACGCTGGCAGTTACAACATTGTGCAGGACGAGGCGTCCTGCGTGGTGTTTGGCATGCCCAGGGAAGCAATTGCCCACGGCGCTGCAGATGAAGTCCTGCCCCTGCGCGACATTGCCGGGGCCCTGATTGCCAAACTGAACACCTTGTCCGACCGTTTTCGGGTGTAGCGCCGGGTGGCGGCAAGCCACCCGGCAATTCAAACCAGAAGCGTACCGGGGCACTCCAGGTAGCCGCGCATTTGCTGAATGAATTCAGCCGCGTGCATGCCGTCCACGACCCTGTGGTCAAACGACGAGGACAGGTTCATCATCTTGCGCGCAACCACCAGCCCGCCCTTGATCATGGGTCGCTCGACAATGCGGTTGGTGCCCACAATCGCGACTTCAGGGTGGTTGATGACCGGTGTGCTGACAATACCGCCCAAGGCGCCCAGACTGGTCAGGGTGATGGTCGAGCCGCTCAGATCTTCGCGCGACGCCTTGCCGCTGCGGGCTGCCTCACTGGTGCGTAACACGGCAGCGGCGCAAGCCCAGAGGTCAAGTGCCTCGGCGTGGCGGATGACTGGCACCATCAAGCCGCCCGGCGTTTGTGTGGCCAGGCCCAGGTGCACTGCGGCGAAACGGGTGACTTCGTTGCTGTCGTCGTTGTATCGTGCATTGACTTCGGGGTGATCGCGTACTGCCAGCACCATGGCGCGGATGAGGAATGGCAGCAGGGTCAAACGCCCTTGTGTTGCCCCATGTCTGCTGTTCAACCGTGTCCGCAAGTCTTCCAGTTCGGTTACATCGATTTCTTCAACGTAGGTGAAATGCGGGATGCGGCGCTTGGCGTCCTGCATTTTTTGCGCAATTTTTCGGCGCAGGCCGATCACGGGAATAGCTTCTTGTGTCTCCAATACCCTGTAGCGCACGTCCTTATTACGTGAGTAGCTATCAACGTAAGAGCTATTAGGCACCTGGGTGGGGGCGGTGCCCGTTGCACTGGCGGGTGAGAATGCTGTCAGGTCGGCTTGCGTGATCCGTCCAGCGGGGCCGGTGCCCTTCACGCTGGCCAACTCAATGCCCAATTCCCAGGCGCGCTGGCGCACCGCTGGCGCGGCGATCGGTCGAGCGTTGGCTTGCACAGTGCCCGGTACTTGTACGGTGGCCGGGCTTATGGCAGTGGCCACGGGATTGGCAGCAGGGCGTTCGGGTGCTGGTGCCGGTTTGGCTGCTGGTGCCGGTTTGGCTGCCGCCATCGCAACAGCGGCAACTGTGACGGCTGTTGCTGCAAGCGGTGCATCTTCCTGCTGACTGGAACCCGTTGCCTCAATGTGAATGATCTCCGTTCCCACGGCCACCACTTGCCCCACGGCGGCGTTCAGTGACACCACCGTGCCGGCCACATGCGAGGGGATTTCCACGGTGGCCTTGTCGGTCATCACGTCGGCCAGGATCTGGTCTTCAACCACCATGTCACCCACCTTGACATGCCATGCGACCAGTTCGACCTCGGCAATTCCTTCGCCGATGTCGGGCATCTTGATTGTTTGCATAGCCATGTTCAGGCCTCCATCACACGTTTGAAAGCCGCCGCCACCCGCGCCGGCCCCGGAAAATACGACCACTCCTGCGCATGGGGGTAGGGTGTGTCCCAGCCAGTCACGCGCTCAATTGGCGCTTCCAGATGGTAGAAACAATGCTCCTGAATCAGGGCAGACAACTCGGCACCGAGCCCGTTGGTGCGCGTGGCCTCATGCACGATGACGCAGCGCCCGGTTTTTTTCACCGAGGCCACCAACGTGTCGAGATCCAGCGGCCACAGGCTGCGCAAGTCAATGATTTCGGCATCCACTCCGCTTTCCAGCGCAGCCGCCTCGGCCACATGCACCATGGTGCCGTACGCAATGACAGTCACGGCCTTGCCTGGGCGGGTGACGCGCGCGCTGTCCAGTGGCACGGTGTAATAACCCTCGGGCACTTCGCCCAACGGGTGTTTGCTCCAGGGCACCACCGGGCGCTCATGGTGGCCGTCAAAGGGTCCGTTGTAGAGGCGCTTGGGTTCCAGAAAAATGACAGGGTCGTCGTTTTCAATCGATGCAATCAGCAGGCCTTTGGCGTCATACGGATTGGAGGGCATGACGGTGCGCAAGCCACACACCTGGGTGAACATGGCCTCGGGGCTCTGGCTGTGCGTCTGACCGCCATAAATGCCGCCGCCACAGGGCATGCGAATGGTGATGGGGCAGGTGAAATCACCCGCCGAGCGGTAACGCAGGCGCGCAGCCTCCGAGACGATCTGGTCCGTGGCGGGGTAGACGTAATCGGCAAACTGGATCTCGACCACCGGGCGCAGGCCGTAGGCGCCCATGCCCACTGCGGTGCCAACGATGCCACCTTCAGAGATAGGCGCGTCAAACACACGCTGGTTGCCGTGTTTTTGTTGCAGCCCTTCGGTGCAACGGAAGACGCCGCCAAAATAGCCGACATCCTGGCCGTAAACGACCACGTTCGGGTCACGCGTGAGCATGACGTCCATGGCCGAGCGCAGCGCCTGGATCATGGTCATGGGGCTGGTTTTCATGGTGCTGTCAATCATGCTCAGGCTCCCTGCTCTTGTTGTTGGGCCTGGCGTTGACGCATCAGGTGTGCTGGCATGTCCTTGAATACATCCTCAAACATGCTGGTCGGGTTTTGTGAATGCGTGTCCGCCAGCGTGCCGTATTTTTCAGCTTCTTTCTGGGCCGCGCTGACCTCGGCCTCCAACGCTTTCCTGGTTGCCTCATGCTCGGCATCAGACCAGGCTTGCAGGCGGATCAAATGTTTCTTCAGTCGCTCGATCGGGTCACCGAGCGGAAAACGCGCCGCATCGTTGGCGGGGCGATACTTGGTTGGGTCGTCCGAGGTGGAGTGTGGTCCGGCCCGGTAAGTCACCCACTCGATCAGCGTTGGACCATAGTTGGAGCGGGCCCGCTCCAGCGCCCACTTGGAGGCTGCGTACACTGCCAGAAAATCATTGCCATCCACCCTCAGGGACGCAATGCCGCAGCCCGCGCCGCGCGCGGCGAACGTGGTGCCTTCACCACCGGCAATGGCTTGAAAGGTGGAGATGGCCCACTGGTTGTTGACCACATTGATGATCACTGGCGCGCGGTAGACATGGGCAAAGGTCAGGGCGGTGTGAAAGTCTGCCTCGGCGGTGGCGCCGTCGCCAATCCAGGCGGAGGCCACTTTGTCGTCACCCTTGATGGCGCTGGCCATGGCCCAGCCGACGCCCTGGATCACCTGTGTGGCCAGGTTGCCGGAGATCGAGAAAAAGCCCTGCTTCTTGCTGGAATACATCACCGGCAGTTGTCGTCCCTTCATAGGGTCATGATCGTTGCTGTAAAGCTGGCAGATCATGTCCACCATGTTGTTGTCTTCACGGGCCAGCAACAGGCCTTGCTGCCGGTAGGTGGGGAAACACATGTCACCGTCGCCAATGGCCAGCGCATGGGCGCAGGCAATGGCCTCTTCGCCCAGGCACTGCATGTAAAACGACATTTTTTTCTGCCGCTGGGCAATCAGCATGCGGGCGTCAAAGGCACGGGTGAGCAGCATGGCGCGTATGCCGCGCTTGAGCAGGGCAATGTCCATTTGCGGCGCCCACGGGCCGACGGCGTTACCGTCGTCATCGAGCACGCGGATCAACGCAAAGGCCAGGTCGTTGGTTTGTGCGGCAGCCACATCCACGGGTGGGCGGCGCTTGGCGCCGGCGGCTGACAAAGGGAGGTAAGAAAAATCAGTGTCGTTGCCGGGACGCCCGGTCGGCTCCGGCACGTGCAGGTGCAAAGGTTTGCGCTGTGGCATTTAGATGTCTCCTAGCGGGCTTGTGATCCGCAACAGAATACGTTGAACAGGGCCTGCTGTGCATAGGGTAAGCACTAGGCCGGACGACCCTGACAGCGCCACAGGATCACTGCAACGTCTGACGAGCGGGCGAGAGCATAACTCAATTGGCAGCTCTGGTGTTGTCCAATTTTGAGTGTCATGGATCTGTGCAAAAAAGCCCCGAAATTCGGTCGGCAATGCGTCGCAGTTATGCTGTCAACTTTCTAATCAAGGAGAACTTTGATGCTCAATCAAGATCAGATTAATGACTTTGACGCCTTGTTGCCGGGTCAGGCAACGCCGGATGGTGCCAACCGCCGCACGGCGTTGAAAGTGGCGTTGGGAGTGGGTTATGCGGCAACTGCCATGCCAATCATGGCGCAAACCGCCATCAAGACCTCCAGCGAGGGGTTGGTCACCGGCGAGGCGATTTACGACATGGAAGGCTTCTCGGTGCCGATTTTTTACGCGGCCCCAGAGGGTAAGAAAAACCTGCCGGTGATTCTGGTGATCCAGGAGATTTTTGGTGTACATGAGTACATTGCGGACACCTGCCGGCGTTTCGCCAAAGCCGGCTACCTGGCCATTGCGCCCGAGTTGTACGCCCGCCAGGGGGATCCCGCTCAGTACGGCGAGATCGCCAAATTGATCGCCGAAGTGGTGTCCAAGGTGCCTGATGCGCAGGTCATGGCCGATCTGGATGGTGCAATCAAATGGGCGGGTGAAAACGGTGGCAACCTGAAAAAAGTTGGCATCACCGGCTTTTGCTGGGGCGGCCGCATCACCTGGCTTTACGCAGGGCAAAGCAAATACGTCAAGGCCGGTGTGGCGTGGTATGGCCGACTTGTAGGCACGGCTTCCGCACTGACCCCCAAACACCCGCTGGATCTGGCGGCAGATATCAAAGCCCCGGTGCTGGGTCTGTACGGAGGGCAAGACGGCGGCATTCCGCTGACCACCGTGAATCAGATGAAAGAGGCGCTGGCAGCTGGCGCCGCCAAGGGCAATGTGGCCGCAAAAGCCTCAGAGTTTGTGGTTTACAAGGATGTGCCCCATGCGTTTCATGCGGATTACCGCCCGAGTTTTCGCAAGGACCCCGCTGAAGACGGGTTCAAGCGTGCGCTTGCATGGTTCAAGGCACACGGCGTGGCCTGATCCGGGCGCAAGCGCGAGGCCTGACGGCGCGAAAGTTTGAATGAAAGGGAGGCTTCGGTCTCCCTTTGTTGTTTGTAGGCCCAGCCAAGAACCCACAGCCGGTAAGCCAGCGTTTTGACACGTTTTGCGAGGAATATTTTTATAAACAGGCCTTTGGCCTATGTAATAAATGGGAAATTAGCTACCAATAACATAGCAATTGATCATCTTCTCCCGACTGGAGCCATGCTGCTGGCAGGCTTCGTGAGCGCGCTGGCGCAACAAACCACCCCAAACATGGACAAAACACAAGACCAATTCATGACCGTCAATAGCCTAACTCGCAAGGTCGTGCCTCGGATTTGACGGAAATAACGATAACTAAACCATAGTGTCCTGGGTGACGGTTGCTTTCTGGTCAGAACGATTCCCACTCACCTTCGCTGCTGGCGGTTGGACCCGCCTTGGCAGCTGCGATTTTGACAGCCAGTTTTGGCGGGTTGGCTGTGCGCAACGCGGGAGCGGCGCGCGGGCTGGGTGCTGTACGCTTGCTGGCTGCGAAATTGCTGCCACGCATGCCAGTGACGCGCGAGCCCAGATTGAACACCGCCACGGTTTGCACCAGCTCTTCGGCCTGCGTCTTGAGGCTGCCTGCAGCCGCTGCCATTTCTTCGACCAGTGCGGCATTTTGCTGCGTGGCCTGGTCCATTTGTACGACGGCCTCGCCGACTTGGGCCACGCCGCTGGACTGCTCTGAGCTGGCGGCACTGATTTCGCCCATGATGTCGGTCACGCGGCGAATGCTGCCGACCACCTCGCTCATGGTGGCGCCGGCCCGGTCCACCAGGGCCGTGCCCTGTGCCACTCGCTCCACGCTGGCACCAATCAGGGCCTTGATCTCCTTGGCGGCCTCGGCGCTGCGCCCGGCCAGGGAGCGGACTTCGCTGGCCACCACTGCAAAGCCGCGGCCCTGTTCACCGGCGCGGGCGGCTTCCACCGCAGCGTTCAGGGCCAGGATGTTGGTCTGAAAGGCGATGCCGTCAATCACACTGATGATGTCGGCTATTTTGCGCGACGAATCATTGATGCCCTTCATGGTGTCCACCACCTGGGCCACCACTTCGCCGCCCTGGATGGCCACAGTCGACGCGCTTTGCGCCAGCTGGTTGGCCTGGCGGGCGTTGTCGGCGTTTTGCTTGACGGTGGAGCTGAGCTCTTCCATGGAGGCAGCGGTTTGCTCCAGCGCACTGGCCTGGCTCTCGGTGCGGGCGGACAAATCCTGGTTGCCCTGGGCTATCTCGGCGCTGGCGGTGGCCACGCTCTCGGAGCCCTGGCGCACTTGCAAAACGGTTTGGGCAAGGCTGTGCTGCATTTCCTTCAGCGCGCGCAGCAGTTGCCCCACTTCGTCATTGGAGGCGACTTGAATTTCATTGCTCAAGTCGCCTTGTGCCACTTTTTGGGCCAGTGCCGCAGCCTGGCTCAGCGGGCGCACCACTTGTCGGCTGAGCCAAAAGCTGCCCGCCATGCCCGCTGCTGCGGCCAGCCCCATCACCACCAGGGCGATGATGCCGGCGCGCTCGCCCGACACCCCGGTGAGATCAGCGCTTTCTTTGGCTTCCTTGCCCAGCATGGCACCGAGTTCCGTCAAGGTTTTGGATGCTTCCCGGTCAATTCCCTTGACCGCCTTGTCACCGACGACAAAATCAAAGTCGGCGGCTTTAAAAGCGTCATAGCCCTTTTTGTACCCCTCTGCAGTGGTGGCCATGGCGCTGGCCAACTTACGCGTCAGGTCTTTGGCGGCGCCGGCTGGTAAATCGGCTTCAAGCGTCTTGAGGTCGCTCAGCACGGCCTTCATTTCTTTTTCGTGCCCGGCCCAGTATTTGGATAACTGTTCTGCGTCTTTTCCGCGAAGCAGCACGTTTTTCCATTCCTGAATCGCACCGGCAAAGTGGTCATTAACTGAGGCAACCCGGCGCTCTGCAGCAACCGTGTTCATCACGTCGGTCTTGTAGGTGTTTACCGAGCCCATCAGCTGGAAGATGCCAAACACGCCTGCCAGCAGAAGCACGCCCAGCGCGACGGCAAACGCCAGCGGCAACTTTTTGCTAAGTTCCATGTTGAAAAATGCTCCAGTATTTGATTGCAATCAATAGTACACAAAAATGCAATGAGGTGTGTCTGATAAGACACGGGGCATTGTGGACAGGGCGGTGTGCTTCAACGATCACGTCTTTCCCCGGCCTCCGATGCCACAGTGGGTGCTGTTGGTGCCAAAGCGGCTGCGCTACTTCATGCAGACCGAAGGGCTATCTCTGAGCATAGCGCTGCGTATCTTTCTGCGCGTCATTGCGCAAAGCCAGCAGAACCACTGCGCCAGTGCGGCCCAGGTGGCCAAGGCGGCGCTGCACATTGGTGCGGTCGCTTTCATTCACCGCTTAGGCTCCAGTCTGACCGGGCATCTGCACTTCCATGTCTGAGTGGTCGATGGGGTGATTGAGGAAGTGCCAGCGAGCCATCAGTGTCTGGGGCATGTAGCGGCGGTGGGTTGGTCAGCCCCGGCCACCCGGCAACAACAGCGTGAGCGACAGGGTTATTCTAGTTAGTTAAATCAAACGATTGATTTAACTAACTAGAATACGCGGCATGAACCCTGTAGTCGACCCTCTCCCCACCTCAGCGGCAGCCACCGCGCCACCTGCTGCCACTGCGGTGCGCAGCGACGGCATTGAGGCCCGCAACCGCTTGCTGGACGCCGCCTTGCGCCTGTTTGCCGAAAAAGGCTTTGCCAAAACCTCCACGCGTGAGATTGCCCAGGCTGCACAGGTCAACATTGCCGCCATCAGCTACTACTTTGGCGACAAGGCCGGGCTGTACCGGGGCGTGTTTCAGGACCCACGCAGCAACCCCGGGCCGGAACACGCGCTGCTCAGCCGTGAGTTTGTCTCGCTTGACGAGGTGTTGCGCACCATTTTGCTGGGCTTCACCGAGCCCATCAAACAAGGCCAACTGGTGCAGTGCTGCATGCGCCTGCACTTTCGTGAAATGCTGGAGCCCACCGGGATCTGGCAAGACGAGATTGACAACACCATCAAACCCGCTCACATGGCGCTGGTGCAGGTGTTGTGCAAGCACCTGGGCCTGACCGAAGCCGATGACGACATCCACCGCCTGGCCTTTGCCATTGCTGGTCTGGGCATGATGCTGCATGTGGGCAGCGAGGTCATTCCCGCGCTGCGCCCGACCCTGACCGCCACGCCAGAGGCTGTGGACATGTATGCCGAACGCCTGCTGGGTTACGCCCAGGCCATGGTGCAAGACGAGGCCCGCCGACGTGGCGCAGCAGCACCCACCCAACTTAACCCTACCGGGCATTTTGCGCCCCCTCTTGCACTCAACCCAACCACACCAGGCCGCCCATGACCTACCGTTTTATTGTTTATTCAGCCACGCTGGCGTTGCTCTCGGGCTGCGCGGGTTTTATGCCACCCACCCAGGTGCCCATGGTGGTGGCGCCCAACTGGCACGCACCGTTGCCCCACCAGGGCTCGGTCGCTTCACTGTCTGACTGGTGGCAGCGTCAGGGCGACCCGCTGTTGGTGGAGCTGATTGGCGCAGCGCAAGCGGTCAGCCCCTCGGTGGCACAAGCGCTGGCGCGCATTGAGTCCACCCGGGCCAACCAGGCCGCCGCCAATGCCGCACTGATCCCCAATGTGAGTGCCCAGGCCAGTGCCAGCCGGGGTGTCAGTCAGGCCAATGCGCCGCTGGAAACCACGCTGCAAGGTGGCTTGCAAGCGTCTTGGGAGCTTGACCTGGTGGGCGCCAACCGCGCCGTCAGCAATGCGGCCCAAGCCCAGTTGGAAGGCAGCCAGGCGCAGTGGCACGACGCCCGGGTGTCGGTGGCCGCCGAGGTGGCCAACCTCTATTACAGCTTGCGCAGTTGCAAGCAGCAGCTGTCGGTGAACCAGCGCGACGCCGCCTCACGCCAGCAAACCGCCCGTGTCACCGCTGTCAGTGCCCAGGCCGGTTTTCTTGCCCCGGCGGTGGCGGCCATGGCGCGTGCCAGCGCCGCAGACGCCAACAGCCGCCTCACGCAGCAAACGGCCGCCTGCGCCCTCGACACCAAGGCTTTGGTGGCCCTGAGTGGCATGCCGGAGCCACTTTTAGAGCAAAAACTGGCTTTGGTCCTTGTACTGCCAGCACAACTAACTATGTTTTCAATAGCATCTGTGCCAGCACAAATGGTGTCACAGCGCCCCGATGTGTTTGCCGCCGAGCGCGACGTGGTGCTGGCCAGTGCCCAAGTGGGCAGCGCCAAAGCCCAGCAGTGGCCACGCCTGAGCCTGAATGGCAGCATTGGTGCCATGCGGGTCAGCACCGGCCCGAACACCACCAGCGCGTCCACCTGGTCGTTTGGGCCACTGGCCGTGAGCCTGCCACTGTTTGACGGCGGCCAGCGTGCAGCCAACGTGCAGTCGGCACAGGCCAGCTATCAGTCGGTGGTGGTGGCCTACCAGGGCAAAGTGCGTCACGCCGTGCGCGAGGTAGAAGAAGCGCTGGTCAATTTGCAAAGCACTCAGGCCCGCGCCATTGACGCGCAGGTCGCCACCCAAGCCTATGCCGAGTCCATGTCGGCCACACAACACCGATTTGCCCAAGGCCTGGCCAACCTGTTTGAGCTGGAAGACACCCGGCGCAGTGCGCTGGCCGCCGAGTCGGCACTGCTGGCCTTGCACCTGGAGCGCCAACGCGCCTGGGTGGCGCTGTACCGCGCCGTCGGTGGTGGATTTGAGCCCGACAAACTGGCCCAGGTCAGCACCGCCACCCACACGATCACCCCCAACACCACAGCCCAGCCATGACACCCCATACCCCGCACAACAACGCCCGGTCTATTCCTTTGGCATTCACACAGCTTGCACGCATGAAACAACTCCCCATCAAAAACCTCACCCTTGGCCTGATGACCTCCGGTGTGGTGCTGGCCGCTGGCCTGCTGACAAGCCACTTCAACACCGTCAATGCGGCAGATGCCGTCAAACCCGGTGCGGCGGCGCCCAAACCCGCGCTCACTGTCACGCTCACCCAGGGGCGCTCGGGCAGCTTGCCCATCAAGCTGGCAGCCAATGGCAGTGTGGCCGCCTGGCAAGAAGCCAGTGTGGGTGCCGAGGCCAGTGGCCTGCGCGTGCAAGAGCTGCGGGCCAGCGTGGGTGACGCCGTGCAACGCGGCCAGGTGCTGGCGACCTTTGCGCCCGAGAGTGTGCAGGCTGACGTGGCGCTGGCCCGCGCCGCACTCGCTGAGGCCAATGCCAACGCGTTTGAGGCGTCCGCCAACGCCGACCGCGCCCGAGCCGTGCAAGGCAGCGGTGCCCTGAGCGCACAGCAAGTTAACCAGTACCTCACCCAAGAGCTGACCGCCAAGGCGCGGGTCGAGTCGGCCAAGGCACAGCTTGATTCACAACTGCTGCGCCTGAAACACACCCAGGTGCTGGCCCCCGATGCGGGTGTGATCACCCTGCGCAGCGCCACCGTGGGCGCGGTGCTGGGTGTCGGCACCGAGATGTTTCGGCTGATTCGCCAGGGCCGCCTGGAGTGGCGTGCCGAGGTCACCGCCAACGAGCTGGGCCGGATCAATCCCGGCACTGCTGTGCTGATCACCGCGCCCGGTGGTGCCCAGCTTAAAGGCCGGGTGCGGGTGGTCTCGCCCACGGTCGATGCACAAACCCGCAACGGCCTGGTGTATGTGGACCTGCTGGCCCCACCTGCCGGGGCCAAAGCCCTGGCTGGTGCATTCAAGCCCGGCATGTTTGCCCGTGGCGAGTTTGAGCTGGGGCAATCTGCCGCACTCACCGTGCTGCAAAGCGCCGTGCTGGTGCGCGACGGCTTCAGCTACGTGATGCGGGTCGGTGCCGACAACAAGGTCAGCCAGCTCAAGGTGCAAAGCGGACGCACGCTGGGTGACCAGGTCGAGATTTTGTCCGGGCTCAAGCCAGAGGACCGCCTGGTGGCAAGTGGTGCCAGTTTTCTGAGTGAGGGCGATGTGGTGCGTGTGGTAGATGCGGCGGCAGTTGTTCCCAAGCAAAATGGCACTGTAGCGCCCGTATTACCTGCGCAAGCAGCTAATAAATAGGGAGCACTCTGTATGAATGTCTCCGCGTGGTCCATTAAAAACCCGATACCGGCAGTGATGCTGTTTGTGCTGCTGAGCTTTGCCGGACTGGTGTCCTTCAAGGCCATGAAGGTGCAGCAGTTTCCTGACCTTGACCTGCCCACGGTCACCATTTCGGCGTCCTTGCCCGGTGCCGCCCCGGCCCAGCTCGAG
>CAISLL010000081.1 GCA_903886165.1 uncultured beta proteobacterium
GCCCACGAAGTGGATGTGTTTGATGGCGTGTTTCATGGTGCGGCTGTTCCTGTCGTTGCGGTCGGAACCCGTTTAATTCTCAAATTAATGGGGGTCAGATTCCAATTAATTGTTGTGTTTAATTGGGTTTGGCTTGGACGAAGTTGGTCGTTTTGACGTTCTATTCCCCCCCTATCACCCCCGCCTCTTTCCACCCCCGTCGGGGCGGAAAGAGGAGCCAACAGCCGTATGTGGCCAACGCTTTGAAGCGACGACGTACCACGCATCGGCCAACGAGACTGCGCGGGTCGTTTTTGTTGCATCGTCCAGCTTGGCTGTGTGAGGTAGAGGGATATTCGCGCTGGAAGATTGCCCGCCAACGGTCCAGTCCCGGTGTTTCCAAAGTCAGCCTGACACCAGCAACGCCGCGTTGCCGATAGACCTTGAACTTGGTCTGTCAAAGCACAAGGCCAAGTATGGCTGTTAGGCTCCCTTTCCGCCCCGGCGGGGGTGGAAAGGGCGGGGGGATAGGGGGGGGAAGAACACGCCGCCAGCGTGGCAAAACTCTTTTTCATTTGACCAGCTCCTCACAAGCCGCCACCATGAAGTCCACAGCCCCAATCTTTTGAAGCTTTTTGGCCTCTAGCGCTTTATTCAAAAGCGCTAACCGCTCCATCTTCAATAGCATCTCGGCCAGATAGCCGGGTGTCAACTGCGCCTGCGGCACCAGCCAGGCCGCGCCAGCGTCTGCCAGAAACCGTGCATTGGTGGTCTGGTGGTCATCCACTGCAAAGGGAAAGGGCACGAACAAGGCAGCTGCACCCACAGCCGCTAACTCGGTCACCGTGCTGGCACCGGCACGGCAAATGACCAGGTCGGCATCGGCAAAGGCCTGCGCGGTGTCGTCGATGAACGGCGTCAACGTGGCCGGCACACCGGCACCAGCGTAGTTGGCACGCAGGGCCTCGATTTGTTTGGCACCACTTTGGTGAATGACATCAGGGCGCGTTTCAGGAGGCAGCAGCGCGAGCGCTTGCGGCACGATGTTGTTCAGGGCTTTGGCGCCCAGGCTGCCGCCAACCACCAGCAGTTTCAAAGGGCCGCTGCGCCCTGCAAAACGCTGCGCCGGGTCGGACTGCTTCAAAAAGGCCATACGCAACGGATTACCGACCCATTTCGCACCCTTGAAGACGTTCGGAAAGGCGGTGAAAACCCGGTCTGCAACACCTGCCAACACCTTGTTGGCAAGGCCGGCCACCGAATTCTGCTCGTGCAGTACCAGCGGTTTGCCCAGCAGCACGGCCATCATGCCTCCCGGAAAACTGATGTAGCCGCCCAGGCCCAGCACCACGTCAGGCTTGACCCGGCGCACCACCTGCAGACTCTGCCAGAATGCTTTCAAGAGCCGCAAGGGCAGCAAGGCCACGGTGATCAGGCCCTTGCCGCGCACACCCCCGAAATCAATCGACTCAAAGGCAAAACCCTGCGGAGGCACCAACTGGCTTTCCATGCTGGGCTGGCTAGGGCTGCCGGCGCCCCCGAACCAATGCACGCGCCAACCTTTGTCGCGCAGCGCATGTGCCACCGCCAGACCCGGAAAAATATGCCCGCCCGTGCCGCCGGCCATGATCAGGGCGCACTTGCCTGAGGTTGAACTCATATGCGTCCTCCCTGCATCAACCATAGCGCTGGCGCCCCATGCTGCGCTGCAAGCAGGGGTCGGTTTTGATGAAACAGCGCCTTCATACCCGACCTCCTTGCATCAGCCATGCCGCTTGCGCGCCATGCTGCGCTGCGCGCAGGGCTCGGTTTTGGTGAAACCGCACGCTCATACACGACCTCCTTGCATCAGCGTGCGGTTTTCCTGGTCAATGCGCAGCACCACGGCGATAGCTACCAGGTTGACCAGAATGGCGGACCCACCATAACTCATCAGCGGCAAGGTCAGGCCCTTGGTGGGCAACGCGCCCAGGTTCACACCCATGTTGATGAAAGCCTGAAAGCCCACCCAGATCGCCACGCCTTGCGCCACCAACCCGGCAAAGACACGGTCCAGCGCAATGGCCTGGCGGCCAATGTGCATCATGCGGCGCACCAGCCAGAAAAACAGGCCAATCACGGTCACCACCCCCACAAGACCGAACTCTTCACCAATCACGGCCAGCAGGAAGTCGGTATGGGCCTCAGGCAGCCAGTTCAGCTTTTCGACGCTGCCGCCCAGACCCACGCCAAAAATTTCGCCCCGACCAATGGCGATCAGGGAATGTGTGAGCTGGTAGCCCTTGGCCAGTGCGTTGGTTTCACTCCAGGGATCAAGGTAGGCAAAAATCCGCTCCCGGCGCCATTCGCTGGACGCAATGATCAGCATGAAGGCGACCAGCAAGACCGTTGCGATCAGAAAGAACATGCGGGCATTGACGCCGCCCAGAAACAGGATACCCATGGCAATCACGGCAATCACCATGAAGGCACCCATGTCAGGCTCGGCCAGCAGCAGCACACCAACCACCGCCACAGCGGCACCCATGGGCAACACGGCGCGGAAAAAGCGCTCCTTCACATCCATCTTGCGCACCATGTAGTCAGCGGCGTAAAGCAACACGGTGAACTTGGCCAGCTCCGACGGCTGGAAGCTCAACGGCCCCAGACTGATCCAGCGCCGGGCACCGTACACCACCTTTCCCACATGGGGGATCAACACCAGCGCCAGCAACACCAGCGACACCACAAACAAGGGCCGCGCGTGTTTTTCCCAAGCTGCCACAGGCACCTGGTAGGCCAGCAAGGCCGTGGCGATGGCGATCATCAGCCACATGGCATGGCGAAGCAAGAAATAGGTCGGGGTGTATTTGGAAAAACGCGGGTTCTCGGGCAACGCAATGGAGGCCGAATAGACCATCACCAACCCCCACAAAAGCAACGCCACCGAAACCCACACCAGCGGCTGGTCAAAGCCTTGCGCGCGGGTGGGTACCGAGCCAGTGGCCGACAGGCGGGTGGCACCCAGGCGTACCGGCAGCACATCGCTGACTGGCGCACTGACACGGCCAAGCCAGCCGAACAGGCCTGAAAGACGGGCAGCCACCAGGCTCATAACCCGGCCTCCAGGTCGACACCGGCGTCTGCGGCCAACAATTGCACGGCCTGCACAAAAACGCGGGCCCGCTGTTCATAATTGTCAAACATGTCAAAACTGGCGCAGGCAGGCGACATCAGCACCGCATCCCCCGCGTGCGCGTTCGCATTGGCCGACGCCACGGCATCCGCCATGCCGGGTGCATCATGCAAGGGCACTTGGGTGTCTGCCAACGCGGCGCGGATCAGTCGCGCATCGCGCCCAATCAGAACCACGGCGCGCACAAAACGGCGCACCGGCTCGGCCAGAGGGCTGAAATCCTGCCCCTTGCCCTCGCCACCCAGAATCACCACCACTTTCCGGTCGGCACCCAGGCCCTGCAAGGCAGCCACCGTGGCGCCAACATTGGTGCCTTTGCTGTCGTCAAAAAACTCGACGCCGTTGACCGTGCCAACCGGTTGCACACGGTGCGGCTCACCACGGTATTCACGCAGGCCATACAACATGGGGCCCAGGGCGCAGCCCGCCGCCACGGCGAGTGCCAGTGCCGACAATGCGTTGATTGCGTTGTGACGGCCCCGTATGCGCAAGGCATCGGCCGGCATGAGCCGCTGTATGCACAGCTCGTCGGCAGCCTCGTTGCGCTTGCGCCTGGTTTCGTCAGCTTCCAGCGCACGCACCAGCCAGGCCATGCCGTTCACGGTTTCAATGCCAAAGTCACCCGGCCGCTGCGGCATGTCGCCGCCAAACGTGACATGCCTGCGCTGCTGCGGCTTTTGCAACTTGACCCGCACCGGCGCAGGCAACATGGCCATCACTGTTGGGTCTTCGCGGTTCAGCACCATCACGCCGTGCTGCCCGAACACGGCTGCCTTGGCGCGTGCATAGGCAGACATGGAGCCGTGCCAGTCGAGATGGTCCTGGCTGAGGTTCAGCACCGCACCTGCCGTGGGCTCAAAGCTGTCTTCACCGTCGAGCTGAAAGCTGGACAACTCCAGCACCCAGACCTCAGGCAGGGCATCCGTGTCCAGCTTTTCAGACAGGGTGTCCAACAGTGTGGGGCCGATGTTGCCAGCCACTGCCACTGTTTTACCCGCGCGCTCCACCAATTGCCCGGTAAGCGATGTCACGGTGGTTTTGCCATTGGTGCCGGTGATGGCCAAGACCTTGGGCGTGTAGCCACGACTGACCTTAAGTTGTGCCAGCGCTTCTGAAAATAGGCTCAATTCCCCTTTAGACCTTATATATAGAGTGTTAGCAGCTTCCAAAACAGGAGCAACTTCTATTGGACTCAAACCAGGGCTCTTGAACACCGCAGACACCTCGGTGCCTTGCAGCAAGGCCGCGTCAAACGACCCGGCGACAAATTTTGCGGCAGGCAACTCGCGCTGCAGGGTAGCCAACTGCGGCGGAGCGCTCCGGGTGTCTGCCACCGTGACCCGTGCCCCGCAGCGCGTGCACCAGCGCGCCATCGCCAGCCCGGAGGCGCCCAGGCCCAGGATCAGCACATGCTGGTCTTGCAGGTAATTCCTCATCGGTGCCACAACCCTTTGGTTGTCATTGCGGGCACGGACCCGCAATCCATGACCTCATGAATTGCGGATGTTGAAACCCCGGACTCGATCCGGGGACGGGATGACAAAACGTGGGGCACTTGAAATTTCATTGCCATTACCGCAGCTTCAGGGTGCTCAGGGCGACCAGGCACAAGAGCATGGTGATGATCCAGAAACGCACCACCACCTGCGTTTCTTTCCAGCCGCTTTTCTCGAAATGGTGGTGCAAGGGGGCCATCTTCAAGATGCGCCGTCCCTGACCAAATCGCTTCTTGGTGTATTTGAAATACGTCACCTGCAACATCACCGACAGGGCTTCGGCCACAAACACACCGCCCATGATGGCCAGCACAATCTCCTGGCGCACAATCACGGCAATGGTGCCCAAAGCTGCCCCGAGGGCCAAGGCGCCCACATCGCCCATGAAGACCTGCGCTGGATGGGTGTTGAACCACAGGAACGCCAGGCCCGCGCCCGCCATGGCGGCGCAGAAAATCATCAGCTCGCCGGCCCCTGCAATATGCGGCAGAAACAGGTAACGGGAAAATACCGCGTTACCGGTCACATAGGCAAAGATGCCCAGGCAGGTACCCACCATCACCACCGGCATGATGGCGAGGCCATCCAGCCCGTCGGTCAGGTTCACCGCATTGCTTGAACCGACAATCACCAGGTAGGTCAGCAGCACAAAACCCAACACCCCCAGCGGATAGCTGATTTCCTTGAAGAACGGCACCATCAGACCGGCTTTGGGCGGCAGGCTCAAATCGAACCCCGACTGCACCCAGGTAAAGAACAGTTCCAGCACCCGGTAGTTGGTGTTCTCTGAAATGCTGAACACCAGGTACAGGGCAGCCAGCAGGCCGATCACCGACTGCCACAGGTATTTCTCACGCGAGGGCATGCCTTCGGGATCCTTGTTGACCACCTTGCGCCAGTCGTCTGACCAGCCAATGGCACCAAAACCCAGCGTCACCAGCAGCACAATCCAGACAAAGCGATTGCTCCAGTCAAACCACAACAGGGTCGATATCGCAATACACAGCAAGATCAATACCCCGCCCATGGTGGGCGTGCCACTCTTGACATGGTGGGTGTCCATGCCGTAGCCGCGAATCGGCTGGCCAATCTTCAACTCCGCCAGGCGGCGGATCACATACGGCCCTGTCGCCAGGCCCAGCAACAGGGCGGTCATGGCCGCCATCACCGCGCGAAAGGTCTGGTACTGGAAAACGCGCAAGAAGCCCATGTCCGGGTACACGGTTTGCAGCCATTGGGTGAGCCAGATCAACATGCGGGGGCTCCCTCATTCGCGGCATCGGCAGCAGCGCAAATCGCCTCCACCACCTGCTCCATCTTCATGAATCGCGAGCC
>CAISLL010000082.1 GCA_903886165.1 uncultured beta proteobacterium
ACCGTCCTCGGTGTCAATGCCGCCCGCAGGCACAAACAATGCCTGCGAGGTGGTGCACATCTGGCCCGAGTACAGCGACTGCGTGAACGCCAGGTTGCGCAGCATCGGCTTGGAGGCATCGGTCGAGTCGATCACGATGTTGTTGACACCGGCCAGTTCGGCATACACCTGGGCCTGGCGGCAGTGGTCAATGAGCCACTGGCCAAACACGTTACCACCGGTGAAGTCCACCGATTTCACCGCAGTGTGGGTCACCAGCGCTTGCGTCGTTTCGCGCTTGTCCGGGATACACAGCGTGACCAGATTGGGGTCCATGCCATGCTCAGACAACACCGCGCGGATCGTGCGCACGGTGATGGCGGCGGGCAAAATGGCGTTTTCATGCGGCTTGACAATCACCGCGTTGCCGGTGGCCAGCGCCGCAAACAGGCCTGGGTAGGTGTTCCAGGTGGGGAAGGTGCCGCAGCCCACCACCACCGCCACACCGCGGCCGACAATTTCAAAATGCTTCTTCATCACCAGCGGTGGATTTTTGCCCTGCGGCTTTTCCCAGGTGGCTTCAGCGGGCACAAAACTTTGCTCGCGGTAGGCGTAGGTCACGGCCTCCAGGCCACGGTCTTGCGCATGCGGTGAGCCTGCCTGAAACGCCATCATCCAGGCCTGGCCAGTGGTCATCATCACCGCGTGGGCGATCTCGAAGCTTTGCGCGTTCAGTCGGTCCAGCATCTCGATGCACAGGCCGGTGCGGCCTTCCACACCGGCGGCTTGCCAACCGGTCATGGCGGTTTGGCCGGCCGCAATCAGCGCCTCGATGTCGCACACCGGGTACTGCACGTTCAGCTCAATGCCAAAGGGTGAGTTTTCGCCGCCTTGCCAGCCGGTGGCGCCGGGCTGGGCCAACTCAAACTGCTGGCCAATGTGCGCCTCAAACGCTTTCTTGCCCTCGTCGGCGGCGTTTTCGCCATAGGTCTTGGGGCTGGGCATCTCGTTGTAGGCAGCCCAATAGCCACGGGTGTGGATGGCGTTGAGGGCGGCGTCGAGTTTGGCGCGGTGTTTTTCAAACAAAGGGTGTGTCATGGTCAGGGTCCTGTATCGGCGTCAATTCAATTAATAAAAAATATAGCTACTTGCGCTTACTTCATAAAGGCTAGAGGCCAAAAAGGCATAAAATTTTCTCTCGCAGCCTTAGCCTGAATAGGCTTGCACCGTTTGGTCGATCGCGCCAAAGATCGATGCGCCCTGGGCGTCCAGCATCTCGATGCGCACGTTGTCACCAAACTGCATGTAAGGTGTTTCTGGTTTGCCGGTCTCAATGGTTTCGTACATGCGTACTTCGGCAATGCAGCAGTAACCCACACCGCCGTTGGCAATCGACGAGCCCTGCAGTCCACCCTGCTTGTTGGACACTGTGCCCGAGCCAATGATCGAGCCGGCACACAGCTCACGGGTCTTGGCCGCGTGGGCAATGAGTTGTGCAAAATTGAACACCATGTCGGTGCCCGCATCGGGCTGACCAAACAAGGCACCATTCAAATGCACGGTCAAGGGGCGGTGCACCCGGCATTCAGACCAGTTGGTACCCAATTCATCAGGCGTGATGGCCACTGGGCTGAAGGCGCTGGCAGGCTTGGATTGAAAAAAGCCAAAACCCTTGGCCAGCTCGGCCGGGATCAGGTTGCGCAGCGACACGTCGTTGACCAGCATCAGCAGGCGCACCGACTTGGCCGCATCCACCACGCTGCAACCCATCTTGATGTCACCGGTGATGACGGCCACTTCAGCTTCCAGGTCAATGCCCCAGTCCACAGAGAGGGCGCGCACCGGGTCGCGCGGGCCAACAAACGAGTCTGAGCCGCCCTGGTACATCAGCGGGTCGGTCCAGAATTCAGCAGGCAATTCGGCACCACGGGCGCGGCGCACCAGTTCCACATGGTTGACATAGGCCGAACCATCGGCCCACTGGTAGGCGCGCGGCAGCGGCGAGTGGCAGGCGGCCTGATCAAACACATCCGGGCCGGCAAAGGCACCGCTATTAAGCGCTTCATACACCTGGCGCAGTTGCGGCTCACAGACTTCCCAGTCGTCCAGAGCCGCTTGCAAGTTGCGGGCAATCGCAGGCACAGCGCGGCAGTGGGTCAGCGCGCGGTTGACCACCACCAGGGTGCCGTCGCGCCCGCCTTTTTTGAGTGTGGCAAGTTTCATGTGTGCTCACTCCCCGGCATAACTGCCGTCATGCATCCAGCGCGCATGCTGCGGGGCTTTTTTGGTGACGGCCCATTCGTTGAGCATGTCCCACTTGGCGTCGTCAAGCATCTTCGCCATCTTGGGTGTGCCGGTATTGGCGGCCAGTTCCAGCCGGTGGCCGCTGGGGTCAAAGAAGTAGATCGACTTGAAGATGGTGTGATCGGTCGGGCCCACCACTTCAATGCCATCAGCTTCGAGCTTGGCTTTGGTTTCCAGCAACTCGTCGACTGTGGCCACTTGCATGGCGAGGTGCTGGGTCCAGGCCGGGGTGTTGGTGTCGCGGCCCATTTCGGGCTTGGTGGGCAGCTCAAAAAATGCCAGCACATTGCCACCACCGGCGTCCAAAAAGACGTGCATGTAGGGGTCGGGTTCTTTGGTGGAAGGAACTTCGCTTTCGGCGATCGCCAAAATGAAAGCCATGTTGAGGTACTTGCCGTACCACTCCACCGTTTGTTTGGCATCTTTGCAGCGGTAAGCCACGTGGTGAATTTTCTGGATTTGCATGGGTGTTACCTTACGATTTGTGGGACAGACCGAAGCGACGCCGGGCGAGCCAGCTGTGTTCTCACCTGATCAAGAATCCTGGCGTGCAATCTGCATGGCTTCGCGCAGCACGCGGATGTCGCCCACGTGGTTGGCCAGCAGCAACACCAACCTGGCATTGACCATGGCGCTTTCGTCGTCGCTCAGGTCACGATGGGTGTCGATCAGGGCTTCGTAAAAATCGTCGCCTGGGGTGAAGGCGTGAAAGTAACGCTTGCCGGACTCGTTGAAATTGGGTTTCAGATTCAGGGACATCGTGAACTCCTTATTGAAGGTTGCAGGTGGCGCGGGCCAGTGCAGCAGCCAGCTTTTTGGTATCCAGTGCACGCCAGCGTGCCGCCACATGCTGGTCCGGGCGGATCAGGTAGGCCGTGCCCGCTTGTGCATCAAAACGCTCGGCAAATCGCCCTGCCCGATCTTCCAGCAGACGAACGCCCTGCGGTGCCGCACCCGGTTGGTCAGACACCAGCACCAATTCGGGTGTCAGCGGGCCACGGGCCAGTGTCTTGAAGGCGCTCAACAACCCGTCACTCACCTGGGATGGGTCAGTGACATACAACAACACCATGAAGCGATTGCCCACGTGGTCAAGCAGCCAGGCCTGCTGGCCGTCCAGCCGCATGGGTGCATCGTCCATCGGTGCACCCGGCACCATGTCACCCGCAAAGACATCGCTGTCAGGCGTGCTCAGACTCGACTCGGTGAGGATGGCAGGCACCGACAGGCGCCCGGAGTTAACCAGCGCCCGGGCAAAGGCATGGTCACGTGCCAGGCTGAGGGTGGCGTTGCGAAACATCAGCGAGGTTTTGCTTTTTGGGGTGATGAAATCGGTGGAGCGGGTGGAATTCATCAGGTTTTCATCGGCGGCAAACACCCGCTCTTCGGAGTAGCTGTCGAGCAGGCGGCTGGGTGCTTTGCCCTCGATCACCAGCTTGAGTTTCCAGCACAGGTTGTCGGTGTCCTGAATACCGGAGTTGGCACCCCGTGCGCCAAACGGCGAGACCTGGTGCGCGGCATCTCCGGCAAACAACACATGGCCATGGGTAAAGGAATTCATGCGGCGGCACTGAAAGGTGTAGACGCTGACCCATTCCAGCTCAAATTCGCGGTCGTCGCCGAGCATGGCCTTGATGCGCGGAATCACCTTCTCGGGTTTCTTTTCTTCTTCCGGGTCGGCATCCCAGCCCAA
>CAISLL010000083.1 GCA_903886165.1 uncultured beta proteobacterium
CAAAGCCAAGGCTTTTCCTTGCACCGGTCTTTGCCAACCACAGCGCGCTGTAGGCGTCATCCAGTGGAAACACAGCGACACCATCAGCGGGCAGCGCGTCGATCACCGCCCCGTTTACCTGTGCCACAGCGTCCACCGTGGCCATGAATTCCAGATGCTCGCGCTGCGCGTTGTTGACCAATGCCACCGTGGGCTGGGCAATGGCAGCCAGTGTGGCGATCTCACCCGGGTGGTTCATGCCAAGTTCAACCACCGCGACGCGGTGCTGCGCACGCAGACGCAACAGGGTCAGTGGTACGCCAATGTCATTGTTCAAGTTGCCCAGGGTGGCCAGGCTAGCTTCACCCTGCCAGGCGCGCAGAATGCTTGCAATCATCTGCGTCACGGTGGTTTTGCCGTTGGAACCGGTCACGGCAATCAGTGGCAGGGTGAACCGGGCGCGCCAATGGGTGGCCAGCTCGGCCAACGCCCACCTGGCATCCGGCACCACCCAACCCGGCAAACCGGCCTCTTGCAGCTTGGCGGTGGCGCTGTCGCCCTGGCAAATGGCGGCGACCGCCCCCTTGCGTCTCGCCTCCTGCAAGAAGTCATTGGCATCAAACCGCTCGCCGCGTAATGCCACAAACAGGTCGCCGGGTTCAATGGAGCGGGTATCGGTGTGCACCCGCTGAATGACGGCATTTGGGTCGCCCAGCGCGGGGCTGATCACTTGTGCCTGTGACAGCCAGGCAGACACTTGCGGCAAGGTCATCATGACGCTCATGCCTGCGTCTCCTGCGACGCTGCAGATTCAGGCAAACCAAGGGCCGCCCGCACCTGGGCCAGGTCCGAGAACGGCTGGCGCTGGCCATTTATTTCCTGATAGGCCTCATGGCCCTTGCCCGCCAGCAGCACCACATCGGCCGCAGTTGCCTGCGCCAGAGTCTGCACAATGGCTCGGGCACGGTCAGGCTCCGCTGCCACATTTTTCACGCCACCCAGGCCCAGCAAGATCTGGCTGATGATGACGTCCGGCGATTCGCTGCGCGGGTTGTCACTGGTGACCACCACACGGTCAGCATGGGCGCCTGCCACCGCCCCCATCAAGGGCCGTTTGCTGGTGTCCCGGTCGCCACCGCAGCCAAACACACACCACAACTTGCCGCCACGGGCAGAGACCAGCGGCTTGAGCGCATCGAGCGCCTTGGCCAGTGCGTCCGGCGTGTGCGCGTAATCAACCGCCACCAGCGGTTTGCCTGGCTCGCTGACACACTCCATGCGGCCAGGCACGGGCGTCAAGCCGGCACAGGCATCCACTGCCGCGTCCAATGGCACCCCCAGCGTGCGCATGGAGGCGATCACGCCCAGCACATTGGAAATGTTGTAGGCACCCACAAGTTGCGTCGCCAGGGGCACGCGCTGCGCACCTTCAACGACCGTGAAGGTCACGCCTTGGGCCACATAGGCTATGTCCTGTGCCTGCAGGCGTGCCGGGTTGCACTTGCCCTCTGCCATGGACACCGTCCAGAGATCGAGCCCGGATGCCCGTTTCGCCAGATCAGCGGCCAGCTCAAAGGCAAACGGGTCATCCACGTTGATGACTGCTGCGCGTAGACCAGGCCATGCAAACAGGCGGGACTTGGCTGCGACGTAGGTCGCCATGTCACCGTGATAGTCGAGATGGTCTTGGGTGACGTTGGTCAACACGGCGGTATGAACAAGTGTGCCAGCCAGGCGATGTTCTTCAATGCCAATGGAGGACGCCTCGATCGCGCATGCCTTCAGCCCCTTCGCGACAAAATCGGCAAAGGCCGACTGCAGGGCAACCGGATCGGGCGTGGTCAGCCCCGTAGAGACCAGCACAGGCGGCACACCCACACCCAACGTGCCCACCACCCCGCTGGGCATGGGCGCGACCAGTTTCAGATTCGAGAGCGCTTGGGCGAGCCACCAGGTGGTCGAGGTCTTGCCATTGGTGCCCGTCACCGCCAGCACGGCCAGGCGCTTGCTGGGCTCATCAAACCAGGCGCTGGCAACCAGGCCGCTGGCGGCTTTCAAATGCAGATAGGTGGCGACCCGCGGGTCAGCCAAATCAAACGCGGCCGCCCCCGTGTGTTCCACCAGACAGGCCGTAGCACCGGCAGACAAGGCAGCGGCCACATGGTCCCGTGCATCGACTGCGGCACCCGGCCAGGCCAGAAAACCATCGCCCGGGCGCACTTTGCGGCTGTCGGTGCACAACCGGCCCGAGACGCGCGCACGCAGCCACGCGGCGGCCTGGGTCGGGGAAAGGAGTTGTACCAGCATCAGAAGCTCTCCTCCACCGGATTGGTCACGATCTGCGGCTTGACCGACATGTCAGGGGCGATGCCAAGAACTTTCAGCGTCTGCTGCACGGTCTGGCTGAACACCGGGGCCGCCACCTCGCCACCAAAATATTTCCCGTTGCTGGGCTCGTCAATCATCACCGCCACCACGATGCGCGGCGCATCGACCGGCGCCAGGCCGGCAAAGACACCACGGTATTTCTTGTCGGCATAACCGCGCCCTTCCACCTTGTGCGCCGTGCCGGTCTTGCCACCCACCGAATACCCCATGGTTTGTGCTTTGGGTGCGGTACCGCCCGGCCCGGTCACCAGATGCAGCATCTGACGCATGGCCTGGGCATGGCGCGCCTCGATCACGGACACACCCTCTGCGGGCGCGGACATCTTGAACATGGTCGCCGGGGCAAGATCCCCCTCACGCCCAAAAATGGTGTAGGCGTGCGCGAGTTGAAAAAGACTCACCGAGATGCCGTAGCCATAACTCATGGTGGCCTGCTCAATCGGACGCCAGGTCTTGTAGGGGCGCAAGCGACCGCTGACCGCGCCAGGAAACGGCAGCGCCGGCTTCTGTCCAAAACCAATGCTGCTGTACATCTCCCACATCTCGCGCGCCGGCATCTGCAACGCGATTTTGGCGGTGCCAATGTTGCTCGATTTCTGAATCACCTCGGACACGCTCAGCACACCATGGACATGTGAGTCAGTGATGGTGGCACTGCCAATGGTCATGCGCCCGGGAGCGGTCTGGATCGGCGTCTGCGGCGTCACCATGCCCTTGTTGAGCGCCGAGGCAATCACAAAAGGCTTCATGGTGGAACCTGGCTCAAACGTATCGGTGAGCGCCCGGTTGCGCAACTGCGCGCCGCTGAGGTTTTGCCGCTTGTCAGGCACATAACTCGGGTAATTGGCCAAGGCCAGCACTTCGCCGGTCTGCACATCCAGCACCACTACGCTGCCGGCCTTGGCCTTGTGTTCAAGCACGGCCGCCTTCAATGCCTGGTAGGTGAAAAACTGGACCTTGCTGTCAATGCTGAGCTGCAAATCGCGCCCGTCGACCGGCGCTATTTGCTCACCCACGTCTTCCACCACGCGCCCCATGCGGTCCTTGATAACACGCCGGGAGCCATCGCGACCGCCCAATTCCTTGTTGAAGGCAAGCTCCATGCCCTCCTGACCCATGTCCTCGACGTTGGTGAACCCCACCACATGGGCCGCCGCCTCGCCCTCAGGATACTGGCGCTTGTACTCCTTGCGCTGGTAAATCCCCTTGAGACCCAGCGCAGCGACCTCCCGACCCACGGACTCATCCACCTGGCGTTTGAGCCAGACAAAGGTCTTGTCTTCGTTTTCGAGCTTTTTGTCGAGCTCGGCCAGAGGCATGTCCAGCAATTTGGCCAGTTGCTTCAAACCTGCAGGGTCGCGTGGCACGTCTTCCGGAATGGCCCAGATGCTGGGCACCGGAATACTTGACGCGAGAATCACGCCATTGCGGTCCAGGATGCGTCCGCGATTCGCAGGCAAAGCCAGTGTGCGCTTGAACCGCACTTCGCCCTGCTTCTGAAAAAACTCGTTTTCGATCACCTGGATGTAGACCGCCCGCCCTACCAGCCCGGCAAACGCAAGCGCAATGCATGCGACGATCAATTTGCTGCGCCAGACTGGTGTCGGGCTCGCCAGCAGGGGACTGGAGGTGTAGGCAATGCTGCGGCTCATGGCTGGCGCCCCTGCAGGCCTGAGACATCACGCCCGGAGTTACTGGATGCCACAGTCGCCGCAGAAACAGGCGAATGCGTCACATAGGTGGTGATGGCTGGTGTGGCAGCACGCATCTGCAGTTCAGATCTGGCCAGTCTTTCGACCCGCGCCGATGTGGCCTGGGCCCGCTTTTCAACTTGCAGGCGTTCGTTTTCCGTGGTCAACCGGGTGGCTTGCGCCTTCGCGCGATCCAGCTCTGAGTACAGGCGACGTGACTCGTACTGCAGGTTCACCAGATACAAGGCACTGAGCACCACCCCCAGCAGCAGCACCAAATTGAGCCTCATCATGCCGACACCCCCGGTGCCGCGGCAGCCGTGCGCTCGGCCACCCGCATGATGGCGCTGCGCGCGCGCGGATTGCCGGCAACCTCGGCAGCGCTGGGCCTGATGCGCGACAGTGCATTGAACTGCATGACATGCGGCGCGGCAAACGGCGCGCGGCGGTCAAATACCGGGCGGGCATGTTTGGCAATAAATTGTTTGACGATGCGGTCTTCCAGTGAGTGAAAGATGATCACCACCAGACGACCACCAGGCTGCAGCACCATCAGCGACGCCTCTAGCGCCTGTTGCAGCTCTTCAAGCTCGGCGTTGATGAAAATCCGAAAAGCCTGAAATGTGCGCGTTGCAGGGTTCTGGCCCGACTCGCGGGTTTTGACCGTGTCAGCCACGAGCTGGGCCAGTTCAGTGGTGGTTGAAAGGGGGCCCCGAGCCTGTCGGCGCGCAACAATC
>CAISLL010000084.1 GCA_903886165.1 uncultured beta proteobacterium
CACTTTATTCCATTTCTAAATCATCCGTGTCGTTGTTGCTTCGCCTTGTCCTGCCTCAGCACTGCCTGCGGCTTCGCGCCTAGACACAAATGATTTGGAAATGAAATTTGTCCTGAATCAGGTTGAAATGCCGTTGCGCTCGAGCAAATCGCTCACCAGTTCCAGGCGCACCAGCGGGTTGTCAAGGGTCATCAAGCGGTTTTTAACCTCCAGAGCCATTGGCAGCAACTCGCACCAACGGTTGGCCACCCAGGCACAGTCGTGGAACCGGTAGGGCGGCTGAATGGGCATTTGCTCTGAGGTGGTGCCTTGTGCCAGCAGGGTGTTGATGACGCGCTCCAGTGTCTTGGCTACCGGGCGCAAGTCATCAGGAACGGCCACACCCTGATCGTCTGGGATGATGTTAACGGTGGCTACCCACAGGCCATGCTTGAGCAACTCATGTTGGGTCACGTCAAAGCGTTGCAACCCGGTGCACTGGATCAGCATTAGCCCCGGTTGCGGCCGGCTCAGGCTGGTGATGCGTGTCAGTGTGCCGATGTGATGGAAAATTTCCGGAAAGGTGCTGTCATTGCTGGCTTCGGGGCCGGGCGCTTGGCGGACCTCGCTGCCTTGCGTCAGGGTGACGATGCCAAACGGCGCCCCGGCCTTGAAGCACTTGCTGACCATGTCAAGGTAGCGCACCTCAAAAATCTGCAGAGGTAAGTAGCCACCGGGAAACAGCACGGTGCCCAGCGGGAAAAGTGGGAGTGAATGAAGGGTAAGCGCTTGCAGCATGGCAATGGTGGTGGTCAGTCCCGAGATCATCCCATGATTGCCCAGACCTTGCCTTTATGCAAGCCAGCCATAATCCGGGGGATTGTTTGATTTGGGAGTCTGCGTGGACATTGCGTTGCTGATCAAGGCCGCCATCATGGGTGTGGTCGAGGGGTTGACCGAGTTTTTGCCTATCTCAAGCACGGGGCATTTGATTCTGGCGGGGGCCTTGCTGGGTTTTGACGATGAAAAAGCCAAGGTGTTTGACATTGCCATTCAGACCGGGGCAATTTTTGCGGTGATTCTGGTGTATTGGCAAAAGATTCGTGACACCGTGCTGGCGTTGCCCACAGAAAAGCAGGCGCAGCGGTTTGCGCTGAATGTGGCTATTGCCTTCTTTCCGGCGGTGATTCTCGGCCTGCTGTTTGGCAAGGCCATCAAGGCGAACCTGTTCACACCTGAAGTGGTGGCCAGCATGTTCATCATCGGGGGCTTCATCATCATTTGGGCTGAACGCCGACAGCAAAAAAATGCGACAGCCGTGCGAATTCACGACGTGGAACAGATGACACCGGTGGATGCCTTGAAGGTCGGCCTGGTGCAATGCCTGGCCATGATCCCGGGCACTAGCCGCAGCGGCGCCACCATCATTGGCGGCATGTTGCTGGGCCTGAGCCGCAAGGCAGCCACTGATTTCTCGTTTTACCTGGCCATACCGACACTGATTGGGGCCGGTGCCTACAGCCTGTACAAAGAGCGTGCGCTGCTGTCGATGACCGATGTGCCAATGTTTGGTGTGGGGCTGGTGATGTCGTTTCTCAGTGCCTGGCTGTGCATCCGCTGGCTGCTGCGCTACATCGCCAACCACAGCTTTGTCGGTTTTGCGTATTACCGCATTGTCTTTGGTGTGGTGGTGTTGATTACCGCGTGGACCGGCACGGTGAGCTGGTCGGCTTGAAGGCAACGCAGGCTTGTAGCGTGTCGCTGTGGCCTGCGCTGATGCACTTCAGCGGAGGTTCTGCAGGTTGAGCAGCGCTGCCTCAATGGTGGCTGCGGTGACCAAGGGCTTTTCCATGGGAAACAGGTGGGTGCCGTCCAGCATCATGATGCGGCCCTGGGTGATGCGCTGGGTCAGCGCGATGCCCACCTGACGCATTTCGGCTGAGTGAAGCCCACCCATGAATGCCACTGGGCATTTGACCGGGTGTTTTTTCAGCATGGCCTCCAGGTTGCTCGGCAGCGTGTTGTAAATCGCGGTTTCAACCTCGCGATCAAAGCTCAACACGCGCTGGGTGTGGCCGTTGATCACCTCGTCGTGTGTGCCATAAGCAATGTAATCCTCCAGCACCTGGGGGTGCCATTTGGCAAAGGATTTTTTGCTCTTGAAGTGCGCCAGCGCGGCCTCTTGGCTGGGCCAATGTTTGCGCCGCTTGCGGCTGACCGCGCCAGGCGATACCGAGCCGACCAGCTGGGTGCGTTTGGCCAGCCCCAGGGCAGCGGCACGCCAGCCGCCGACAATGGGCGCGTCCAGCAGCAGCACGCCCCGCACCAGTTTTGGGGCCTGACTGGCCGCCATCAGGCTCAGGAACCCACCCAGTGAGTGACCCACCAGGAACACGGGCGAATTGTGTGCGTCAACGACCGATGTGGCAAAGTCAACCAGCTGCTGCACCAGGTGCGGCCAGTTGTTGGTGACCGGGTACTGTGGGTCGTGGCCGAACTTGTCAATGGCCGCCATGTCGAAGCCGCGCGATGTCAGTGCCTCAAACAGCAGCCGGTAAGTGGCTGCGCCAAAGCTGTTGGCGTGCGAGAAAACGAGTGGTGTGGCAGCCGCTTTGGGGTGCATGTGGCGCAGTGGCGGGACAGGGCAAAGTTTCAGATCAACTTTTCCTGTGGCGTGCTGATTTTCTTCAGGGGCAGGTTGCGGCCTGAGGTGTGCATCAGCGGCACGCTGGTTTGCTCACCGTTCCACATCGGGTCTTCAATGCTGTCAAACACTTCGCGCAACTTCACGCCCCAGCTGTTGTGCATCATCTTGAAGTAGGGGTTGTTCTCGTCAATACACACCACTTTGTCGGTCTGGAACTGGTTGGCTTCATACACCACCAAATCCAGCGGCAGACCCACTGACAGGTTGGACTTGAGGGTGGAGTCCATCGACACCAGCGCGCACTTGGCGGCCTCGTCCAGCGGGGTGGTGGGGGTGATAACGCGGTCCAGCACGGGTTTGCCGTATTTGGATTCGCCGACCTGGAAGTAGGGCGTCTCGGGCGTGGCTTCGATGAAATTGCCGGCCGAATAGACCTGGAACAGGCGCATGCCTTCACCCTTGATCTGGCCACCAAAGATAAGCGACACATTGAAGTCGACACCAGCTTGCTTGAGCGATTCGGCATCACGCTCGTACACATGGCGAATGGCCGCACCCAGCACGCGGGTTGCGTCAAACATGCTTTTGGCGTTCCAGATGGTGATGGGTTCGCTGTCCGGGTGTTCCTTGAGTTGCTCAACCTG
>CAISLL010000085.1 GCA_903886165.1 uncultured beta proteobacterium
ACTTGGTTCCGGGTTTCACACCCGCTTCAGCGAGTAGTTTCTTGGCCTCGGCCACGCGTTTATCAACCGGCCAGCTGACCCAGTCATAGGTGGTGGGTTCTCCACCTTCCATGCCTTCCACGAACACGCCATAGGCTGGCTTTTGCCCGTCAGCGGTGACGCGCTGCGCCAGGATGTCGCGGTCAATCACCATTGACAGTGCCTTGCGCACCTTGATGTCCTTGAGCAACGGATCGGTGTTGAGGTAGGAGTAATAACGCAGCCCCAGCATCGGCGAGTTCTGGATTTCTTTCGGGTATTGGGCCTTGTATTTGTCGTATGTGCCGGGGGGCAACTGGTAGACCATGTCGTTTTCACCCGACTCAAACAGCTTCACGTCGGCATTGCCGTCTTCCACCGCCAGGTAGGTGAATTTGGTGATCTGCACATTCTTGGCATCCCAGTAGGTCGGGCTCTTGGTCAGCACAATCTTGGCGTTGACGTCCCAGGTGCTCATGGTGTAGGCACCGTTGCCTACCATGTTGCCGGGTTTGGTCCAGTCCTTGCCGTGCTTCTCGACGCTGGCCTTGTGAACGGGGCCAAGTTGCAGGTTGGACACCAGCGAGGGCATATAACCGACTGGAAACGGGGTCTTGAGCTCCAGCGTGTACTTGTCAATGGCTTTGATACCCAGTTCAGTGGTGGGCTTCTTGCCTTCAACAATTTCTTTGCCATTGACAAAAAATATGCCAAAGGTAGCAGCGTATTCAGACGCGGTTTTGGGATCGACAAAGCGGCGAATGCCGTAGATAAAGTCTTCTGCGGTCACCGGGTCACCATTGGACCATTTGGCGTTTTGCCGCAGCTTGAACACCCAAGTGGTTGGGTTGGTCTGCTTCCAGCTCTCGGCCACGCCGGGCACGATGTTGCCAGCACCGTTGACCGCGGTCAGTCCTTCAAACAGGTCACGGATGACATTGTTGGCAGGAACCCCTTCGGCGCGCGCCGGGTCGAGCGTGTCAGGCTCCGAACCGTTGTTGCGAACCATGGTTTGGCTGGCGTGGAGTTGCACACCTGCAGGAATGGTTGCAGCATGGCTTGAGGTAATGGCGGCTACCGCAAGTGCGGTGGACAGCAGCGTGTTTTTGAACATAGGTTTCGTGGCCTCTCTCTTGAAGATGCAGTTGACAAAAAAAGCCGAAATAATTCCCGGTAGGGATTATCCCGGCGGAATTATGACGCAGAGCATTGGCGAACCAGTCGTGGTACCGCCTGCAGCAGCGAGCGCGTGTATTCGTTTTCAGGATGGTGCAGCAGTTTCTCGGCAGGACCAATCTCGACGAGTTTGCCGCCCTTCATCACGGCAATGTCATGTGCCAGATACTCGACCACCCCAAAGTTGTGCGTGATAAATAGATAGGCCACGCCAAATTCGTACTGTAGCTGTTTTAACAAGTTGAGAATTTGAGCCTGCACCGACACATCCAGCGCAGAGGTTGGCTCGTCAGCAACAATCAACTGCGGCTCTACCGCCAACGCCCGGGCAATTGCCAGGCGCTGGCGCTGCCCACCAGAGAACTCATGGGGAAAGCGCGTCAGGGCACTGCTTGGCAGGCCCACCTTGTCCAACAAACTCATGACCCGCTCCCGCCTGGCCGCAGCTGTGACATCCGGACACAAGGACGCGACACCTTCCTCAAGTATTTCATGGACGCGCATGCGGGGGTTGAGCGAGGCAAATGGGTCCTGAAACACAATTTGAACCGCACGCCGCGCTGTGCGCAGTGACTCGCCCTTGAGTTGCTCCAGTGACTGCCCCGACAGCAGCGCCGAGCCAGTGATTTCAGCCGAGCCACGCAACAACTGCAGCAAGGCCTTGCCAACGGTCGTCTTGCCACTGCCGGACTCCCCCACCAGCGCGAGTGTGCGCCCGGCGCCTATGCTGAATGAAACTCCGTCAACCGCCTTGACGTAACCTACGGTCCGCTGCAGCAATCCCTTTCGAATCGGAAACCATACCTTGTAGTCACGCACTTCAAGCACGGTTGGGCCTGCTTTGTGGTCAGCCGGCAAAATATCATCATTCCCTGAATTGCGGGTTGGGCTGTGCACTAGAGCTGCGCCCTCATAGAGGAAGCAACGCACAGTATGGTCCGGACGAAACTCATTCAAAACTGGCGCATTGTTCAGGCAGCGATCCATCACATCTGCGCATCGATCGGCAAACCGACAGCCCACAAACACCTGATTAAGCGCAGGAACTGATCCGGCAATGGATGCCAGATGACGGCCACGTTTGGTTTCGTCAGGCAATGCGTCAAACAGGTTGACTGCGTAAGGGTGCAGCGGCCGTGCAAAGAACTCCCCCGCATCTGCCACTTCTACCACCTGGCCCGCATACATCAGCGCAACCCGATGCGCCATCTGCGCAACGATGGCCAAGTCGTGGGTGATGAGCAGCATGGCCATTTTCTGTGAACGCTGAAGTTCCGCTAACAAGTCAAGGATTTGTGCCTGAATCGTCACATCAAGCGCTGTGGTTGGCTCATCCGCAATCACGACATCGGGCTCTGCAGCCAAGGCAATCGCAATCATCACACGTTGCTTTTGACCACCCGACATCTGGAACGGGTAATCATTGATACGACGCGCGGGCTCAGGAATGCCAACACGCTGCAACCACTCGACAGCCTTGGCAAGCGCCGCTTTGCCGCGCATTGTGGTGTGACGCTCAATCACCTCGGTGATCTGGCGTCCGACAGTCATCACCGGGTTAAGGCTGGTTGAGGGCTCCTGGAAGATGATGCTGATCTTGCGACCGCGAAAGTCGCGCATACGGCTTTCGGGCAGTTGCAACACATCCGCGCCATCTAGGTCAACACTACCGCCGGTAACGCGACCACTGTCTGGCAACAGGCGCAGGATGGACAAGGCCGTCATCGACTTGCCGCAGCCGGACTCACCCACCAGCGCAAACGTTTCACCTCGCTTGATGGTGAGTGTCAGGGCGTCAACGGCCCGAACAAGACCGCTGTCCGCGTTGAGTTCGGTTGTGAGATTTTTGATCTCAAGCATGAGTCGTCCCCGGTGTGGCTGTTGGGCGCTTGTTGCTGCGGACGCGGAAGGTTCGCGCATGCGGATCAAAGGCCTCACGTACCGCACTGGCAAACAGTGTCATGCACAACACCAATGACACCATGAAGGCAAACGCAGCCAGCAAAGTCCACCAAACCACCGGGTCGCGCGACATCTCGTTGCGCGCGCCATTGATCATGGTGCCAAAACTGTTGGTGGTGGGGTCAACGCCCACTCCCACGTATGACAGTACCGCCTCGTAAAGCACCAGGCCAGAGAAATCAAGGACTGACACGATCACCACAATGTGGGTCAGGTTGGGCAGAATGTGGCGGCGCATGATACCGGCGTCCGACACACCAAAGGCGCGTGCCGCCTGCACATAATCAAGCTCGCCGAGCTTGAGCGTTTCAGCACGCAGCAAGCGCGCCAACCCGGCCCAACCAGTGATGCCAAGAATCGCGGCCAACAGAAACAAACGAATGTCGGCACGCTCCAGCCCGGTCTCAAACAACTGCGGGTTCTTGTCTATGAAAACCTGGATCATCAGCACAAAGGCTGAAATCAGCAACACCGACGGTATGGACGACAGTACCGTATAGAGATATTGAATGGCATCGTCAACCCGCCCTTTGTAGTAACCTGCCAAGATACCAAATACGATCGCCAGCGGCAGGGTTGCGATGGTGGCCAACGAACCAATCACCACTGCCGTGCGGATTGACTTTATGGCCTGAAACAAAACATCGTTGCCGGTCTGATCTGTACCCAGCACATGGTAGTAGGGCCATAGGGCAGCAATCCAGCCAGCCAACAACGCCAGCACGGTTGTGGTCAACAGCATGGCGCGCCATGGCACAAAGGTATTTTGTTGCCAGATGGCACGCAACGATGCGATGACCCGGACTTGAGTATGGCGCACGCGCAAAAATGCAACCAACAGCCAGCACACCAGCGCCGCGAACAGGCCAATGAGCAAACCCTCAAGTGAGCGCCACAAGACATCGCCGAGCCACTCGGCACGGGTATCTTTGAGATGCGCGCCACCAAACTGCAGACGCGGAAAATCCCGCACCGTCTTTCCATCAACCAGTATCGATTCTTTTGAAAACTGATGGGTGTCAAGCGGTGCTGAATAAGTTTTCTCGCTAGCTTCACGCGGACGCTCCAGCACCACATCAAGCACCGACAGCGTACGTGTTGAGTACGCCTGCTCGACGCCCGCCGGCGCGCCCGGCGCCGGTGGCAACAATGGCCTGAAATGCACGGAGTCAAGCACGGCGATCAGCAAGAACAGCACAAGCACGACCCCTGCTGACATTGCCGCAGCATCGTTTAACACGTACCTCCATGTCTGACGCAGCGTCGGCGTGCGACGCGCATGCCAGATATAGAGAAAAATAACAAGCAATTGCGCGTAGAGTGCAATATCAGTGGCAAGAAAAACCAGTTTTGGCATGGCTTGGTCCTGTCAATGACTAGCTCAACCGGATGCGTGGATCAGCAACCGTGTAAGAAATATCGGTCAGAATCAATCCGACAATGTAGAGCACTGAGCCCACGAACACCATGGAGCGCACAACCGCAAAATCTTGCGCGTTGATGGCATCAATGGTATAGCTGCCCAAACCGGGTATGCCAAAGAATGATTCCATGATGAGCGCACCCAAAAATAGCAGCGGCAGCACAGCAACGGTGCTGGTCAAAATCGGAAGCATTGCGTTGTGCAGCACATGACGAAAGAGAACCACTGTTTCTGACAAACCTTTTGAGCGAGCCGTACGCACATAGTCCTTGCCAATTTCCTCCAAAAACATCGTGCGGTAAAACAACGCTTCGCCCCCCAAACGCGACACAATGCCAATGGCCACCGGCAAGGCCAAAAACACAAACATATTCCACCCTGCTGAAAAACCGGAAATTGGCACCAGCCGCAAAAGTTTGCTGAAGAAAAACTGCCCCGAAATGATGTAAAACAACCCGGAGACGGACAACAGGAAGACCGCCAGAGCAACACCCCAGAATTCAAGGTAGGTGCTTCTAAAAAACACCAAGGTCAAAGAAAAAACAATCACCACAAAAATTCCCAACAGGAATGTCGGAATGGCCAGTGCAAGGGAAGGTAGCGCCCTTTTTTTCAATTCATAGCCAATATCCCGCCCACTGTCAGATGCCCCGAACTCCAAGGCAAACAAAGGCACTGATCGCTCAAAAAAAATCGTTTGGGTCAGTTGCTCAAGACCCTCCTTTTTGCTGTCCCAAAGCAGGGGCTTGTTGTACCCACGCTCAACTTTCCACTTTTCGATGGCGTCCTGCGTGACCCGCTTGCCGCCGATGTTCATGCGTGCCATGTCATCAGGGGTATTGACTGCAAAGAACAAGATGAAGGTAAACACATTGACACCAATGAGGATCAGCAGACCATAGCCAATGCGCCGGATGATGTAGTTGATCATGATGTCTTTGCCTCACTGGCGATAGAACGGGCTGCAGTTTCACGCTCACGCCTGCGCCAGGCAAACCAGGCAGGCACAACGGCAACAATCAGCAAAAGCAGGATCAATGACACGGGCCACCAGATCGGTTTGTTCCACTCGGCAATCTTGAGCGAACGCAACTCGGGGTTGACCCGCAAATAACCGATGTGGTTGCGAATGATTTGTGTGGGCTTGCCGTTGCTGACCCACTGGTGATAAGCAGCAGCAGAAGTCGGAAAGAAACCAAAACTCCAGACTGCGTCCTTTTGAACCAGCACAATCATCTGATCAATGATCTGTTGCTTCTCGGGTCCGTCCTCCAGAAATTTCAGACGCTCATACAACTTGTCGAATTCCGGACTCTGATAATTGGAGTTATTTTCCCCATTGCCGCCGGTCAGTGCTTTCGCATTGGGACCATAGAGCATGAACAAGAAGTTTTCTGCGTCAGGGTAGTCGGCCAGCCAACCCCAGAAATAGATTTGGATGGAACCCTTGCTCATCTTGTCCTGGAAGCGGTTGTAGTCGGTGGCCCGAACTTCCAATTGGATGCCAATCTTGGCAAATTGCTTGACGTACCAGTCGAGCAGCGCCTTGGCACCGGGCGCGGCATTCTGATAATCAAAGTTCAAAACCAAGGGTTTACCGGTGACGGCATCACGACCTTCCGGGTAACCAGCTTCAGCCAACAGTTGCCTGGCTTCTTCAATCGAGCGCCGAACCGGTTTGCCATCCGGTGCCTTGCGGTAAACCACCGAATTAAACGCCGACGGCCCATCTTCGCGGTAACCAAACAACGATGGCGGAACTGGCCCCTGCGCCGACATTCCCTGGCCTCGTTCAAAAATTGCGATGTGCTCTTCCCAGTCAATCGCAATGGAGAGTGCCTGGCGCAACTTGCGATTGCGTTCAGCTTGTTCAGGTGTATTGCCTTTGCCAACCACCGGGTCAATCCAATTGAAGCCAAGGTACCAATTGTTTGCCTCCACGGTGGTGGGCAGTTTGATGCCTTTTTCCTTGAACTCCTTCTCTTTCTTCTTGTCATCACCCATAGCCACGATGTATCCGGTGCCATGATCGAGTCGCTCAATCGCAGGGGAGTCGTAGTAGCCTTGCAGAAACTTGGCCTGTAAAGGCACACTCTCTTTTTCGATGTCAAACACCACTTTGTCAACAAAGGGCGTCATCTTTCCACAGTCAGCCAGGTAACCCTTTTCAGCATCACCAGCTTCACCTTCACACGGATACGGCTCTCCGCGGAAATTGGGGTTGCGCTCCATCACATGGCGCCGATTTTCAATGAACTCGGTCAGCATGTACGGCCCGGTTCCCACTGGCCAGAAATTAAGTGTCAGGTTCTTCTCAGCCATGCCAGGCTGCGCATAAAAGCGCTCCGCCTCCCAAGGAATGGGGGCAAAAAATGTCATTGCTAGCCAATACTTGAACTGCGGGTATTTGCCCTTGATCCGTATCCGCAGTGTGTACTTGTCAAGGGCCTGGGCACCCTCAAAGTCGTGTGCACGAAAGTCGAGAAACGGAAGATCTCGGTCCGTTGGCGCCAGCTTGACACGCAAGGCTTTGTCAACCGTTGTGATCTTTTGACTGTATTCTTTGAGTCCAACAATGTAGTCGGCCATGGTCGAAAACGATGGCGACTTGATGCGTGGCGTTGCCAGGCGGCGAATCGAGTACACGTAATCGTCGGCTGTCAACTCACGAGTGCCTGTGTATTTGAAGTCAGTGATTTGGTGCTTGTCGGCCACGTCCTCACGCCGTAGCGCATGGTAGACATAGTCACCCTTGTCATTTTTTGCAAAAGCTGGGTGAGGCGCAAACTTGATCCCAGGTTTTATCTGCACATCAAAAACAGTCTCGGCAATGCGTTCACCGGCAGCATCGTCCGGCAAGACCTGTCCATTCTTGTCAAAGTATTGGGGAGCGGCGATGTCTCGCGCTGCGCGGCCGACCAGCGTGTAGGGTCGCTTTAAATAATGGTAACCGTAAAGCGGCTCGTAGATTTGATAGGTGTACGGTGTCTCGTCGTTCGAATACGAGCTGGTGGGGTCCAGATATTTGGGTGATCGTTTGCTGAACGGCACAAAAAGCGTGTTGGTCGTCTCTGACCCGGCAGGATGCGGGTTGTTGGAGACTTCAGTGCAGCCGGTGAACAACAGCGATGCCACAAAGACGAACGACAAACACGCAACAATCAGCGCGACCCGTCCAACAGACACATGGATGCCGTTAAGGAACATATTGTTTGCTGGGGATTAAAGTGGAAAATTCAAGTTTTCGGAGATAGCCAGCATTGACACAGGCTAAGCCTGGCGTGTGGCATTACGCCTCCAGGATTAGTGCACAAAAAAACCGCCTGCTTGCGCCGGCGGGCTCCTTTTTAGAGTTACCGACTCGCGCCGCCGGTAAACTACGTTCTATCAGAATTTGTATGAAGCACGCAAGAATACAGAGCGACCAATCGCATCCGTGTAACGTGGGTCATACCCTTTCTGGAAGGTAGTGGCCTGCTGGGTGAATGGCGGTTCCACATCAAGCAGGTTCTTGATGCCGGCCGTCAAGCTCAGGTTTTTAATACCGGTGTAGGTCGTGCTCAAATTGGTCAGCATGTACTCACCCACATCATCAATTGGAGTTTGCCCATTGTCTTGATCGCGGTAGCCAGACTTGTTGTAGACCGTCAACTGGGTGCTCCAGTTGTTCATTTTGTGGTTAACGCCCACCACATGCTGCCACTTGAATACCGGAGAGGAGTCCTGATAAATGCCGACGTTTTCCTTAAATGCATCGTCAGGACTGTTCTGGTACTTGTAAGAGTTGACCAAAGTGCCGTTATAGCTGAACACGAGGCTGCCGAAGCTTGCCGTCTTGTACGCATAAGTTGCGCTTAGGTCAAACCCGTCCGTCTTCACAGCACCCAGATTATCACCCCGGGTGTCGATGTAACCAATGCCAGGCCCGTTGTTATAGCCAGCTTCGCAAGCCACCAACGTGTCCTGAAGTGCAATAGGCAGCGTAGAGCATCGGTTAATACGGCTCGCGTACTTCGCGGGATCAGCCATCACCGCAGTCTCCGGGAAAGGACTGATCTGGTCTTTCAGGTCAATCTTCCAGTAGTCAACCGAGAACTGGAAGTCTTTCGTTGGCTGGAACACCATGCCCAAGGTATAGGTGGTTGAAGTTTCCGGTTTCAATTTGGCGTTGCCGCCAACCTGTGCCTGAACCTGCTGACCGCAATCGCGGGCCGCAACACCGCCAGCGGCCGCATTGACCTCACCATTCGGGCAAAGCAGCGGATCGTCATACGAGTTGGCGCTGAAGGTGATGGAGTTGGGGCCATACAAGTCATCCAAGGTTGGTGCGCGGTAGCCGGTATTGGCAGAACCTCGCACTAAGAAGCTGGACATAGGTTGATAACGGAAGCCAATCTTCGGATTGAAGGTATTCCCAAAGTCGCTGTATTTGTCATTGCGTGCAGCCAACTGCAACTCGAGCTGTTTGGTCACGGGTACCAAGGCCTCTAGCGTAATGGCTGTGATGTCACGAGTACCTGTGGCATGGAACACGTCACGCCCCATGGACGGAACTGCATTGACATACGCATCATTCGTGTCATTTTTGTAGGATTCATTGCGGAATTCGAACCCAGCAGAAACACCCACCTTACCAGCAGGCAGGTCGAATAACTCGCTGCTCATGCGGAAGTCGATGCCCTTGGTCTCGCCTTTGGCAGTGGCTGCAGTACCGATCATCTTGGCAGAATCAATGATGGCTTGCTGCGCTGCTGTCGGAGCACCAAAAGGATTCAACAAGCCGGCTCGCACGGCAGCCTTAATGGCACCTGCATCAACATAACCGTCAACACCGCCATCGGCCGCCTTGCTCTGCGTCCAGAACAGTCCAGCTTCGTAGTCCCAATTGGCCATCGTGCCACTAAGTGTAGCTACGACGCGGTCAGAGGAGGTGTTGGCCACGTTCGTGCGTCGACCTGCAGGGACCATGCGCCAGCCTACCGTCAGGTTGCTGTCATCCAGGCCCGGAAAGCCGACAGGAAAATACGGCGAAGTCAAGGGCAAGGTGATCCCGGTGACGGGATCAGGTGCAACCCT
>CAISLL010000086.1 GCA_903886165.1 uncultured beta proteobacterium
CTTGGGTACGTTTTGTCATGCCTATCACTCCTGATATGAGAGTGAGATACCTAATGATTACAAAGGTTTCAGCTGCTTTATATTATTTTTTGAAAAATATCGTGAAATATTCAGGTTAGGTCTAGATGTGCTAGCATTGCTGTCAATGATGGCGTTTGTGCATCGGAGGAGTCTGCCCATGAGTACCCTGACAGTCAGAAACATTGAGCCCGTGATCAAAGACAAGCTGCGTCTGATGGCTGCGGCGCATGGGCATTCCATGGAGGAAGAAGTACGGTCTATTTTGCGTCAGGCCATGACGCAGGCTGCCAAGCCCAGTGGTCTTGGCAGCCGAGTCCATGCCCGTTTTGCCGCCATGGGTGGAGTGTCATTGCCGTTGCCGGAGCGCTCTGACCCACCGCGTTTTTCCAGCTTTGAGGAGGGTCGGCTCGCGTGATTGTTCTGGATACCAATGTGCTGTCAGAAATCATGCGCGCCAAACCCGACCCGGCGGTGCTGGCTTGGCTGGATGCGCAACCACCCGATGACCTGTGGCTGAACTCCGTGGTGGCTGCAGAATTGTTGTTTGGGGTTGCCAGATTGCCGGAAGGCGCGCCCAAGCAGCAACTGGCAGTGGCGGTCTCTGCCATGCTGGAGCAGGATTTTGCCGGACAGATACTGAGCTTTGACCTGAACGCAGCGTCTGTTTACGCAGTGATGCTGGCCGAGCGTGAGCGCATCGGCCAAACGATGGCGATGGCTGATGCACAAATTGCCGCCATCTGCCTGAGCCGTGATGCCACGTTGGCCACACGAAACACCAGGCACTTTGAAGGCTTGGGTCTCGCGCTGATGAACCCGTGGGACAGTCACTCGTCCCCCACCATGAGTTGACGCTTTCTTATGCCCCTTTGTGACAATGAAAATCAGAAAAATTGAATCCAAATAGTATGAATTCCATAGCTACTCCCGCCGTTTTATCAACCGGCAGCAGCACTTTCGAGGCTGATTTCAAGGCCCGCCTACACTGGTCTGCCGAGACCGATGCCGGCATCGAACAACGTGTGGCCGACATCCTGGCGGACGTGCAACAGCGCGGTGATGCCGCCGTGCTGGACTACACCACCCGTTTTGACGGTTTGCAAGCTGGCAGCATGGCCCAACTGGAGTTGACCCAGGCAGAACTCAAGGCGGCCTTTGATGGGCTGCCAGATAACCAGCGCCAAGCTCTGCAAGCCGCCGCAGCCCGCGTGCGCAGCTACCACGAGGCGCAGCGCAAAGCCAGTGGTGAGAGCTGGAGCTACCGTGACGAAGATGGCACCTTGCTCGGGCAAAAAGTGACCCCGCTGGACCGCGTGGGCATTTATGTGCCAGGCGGCAAGGCGGCCTATCCCAGCAGCGTCCTGATGAACGCCATTCCCGCCCATGTGGCCGGTGTCGGCGAGATCATCATGGTGGTGCCCACGCCCAAAGGCGAAAAAAACGCGCTGGTGTTGGCTGCCGCTTATGTGGCGGGTGTCACCCGTGCCTTCACCATCGGCGGCGCACAAGCGGTGGCGGCGCTGGCCTATGGCACGGCCACGGTGCCCAAGGTGGACAAGATCACTGGCCCCGGCAACGCTTATGTGGCGAGCGCCAAAAAGCGCGTGTTTGGCGTGGTCGGCATCGAC
>CAISLL010000087.1 GCA_903886165.1 uncultured beta proteobacterium
CACAACATGGATGCGGGCCACTACGGTGGGGTCGAGCATGCTGATGACGGATGCAGTCAGTGCCAGCGAGTCAAGCGGCACATTGACCAGTTGCCAGACGTCCGGGAGGTCTTTTTCCCAGGTTAAGACCATGTCCATCAACGCGCCGAGGCGACTGACTGCACGCTGGATCGTCCCGTAGCGCCGCTGCCGCTCAGGCGCAGGCGGGTCGCCCCGGTCATCGTCAAGGGCTTCTAGCACCTGTCTTGCCGAATCGATGAGTGCCATCGGAGTGCGAATCTCATGCGACATCATGCGCAACAGATTGTCTTGCTCGCTGCGATAGGCCTGCTCCATTGCAAGCTGCCCCTGCGCCAGCGCAGACTGTTTCAGGGCTTCCGCATGGTCGGCCTCAATGCGACGGTAATGCAGCATGATGGCGAAGTGCAAGAACAAAATATGGGCGATGTTGCTGGCCATGCCGGCGCGGAAGCTCCACTCGCTGAAAGGCAGGATGGCGAGGTTGCCGAGGATGTTGGTGAGGAGGAGAGAGGCATAGAGGAAATAGGCCAAGGCCAGCAGGCGTGCCCAGATTTCACCCGTCTTCCACAGACGCCACATGGGCCAGGGGACTGTGACCAGTGAAACGATACCAGTCAGCAGGAGGATCATCATGAAGAGCTGGTAGTAGCCGAGCAGCGTGGCTACGAAGGTGACGAGGCTGACGACGATGCCAAACTGACTGAAGCGATACAGGAAGGGGTTATATCGCTTCAATTCAAGAATCATCATGAAGAACAGCCATGCCATGGCGGCCCCCAACGAAATCAACAGCCCCAAAGCCAAGTTGACCAGCTCAGGCTGTTCGGGCAGGAGAAACTCGGCGGTGAAGCCGTTGGTTGTATGCCACTGCACGGTGTTGATCAGCAGGTAACCAACGTACACCAGAAAGATGGTGCGGCGCGACACAACCCAGTTGGCAGCGTTGAACAGCAGCACAGTGAGGATCAGGCTGAAGTAAAGGCCGAAGCCGAAGTAGCTGCTGCGTATATGTTGCTCAAAAGCGCGCGGTTGCCACAGTTTGACGATGGCGGCCATGGTGCTGCTGGTTTGCAGGCGGATGAATAGCTCGTGATTGCCCGGCTGGAAGTCGAGTTTGAACAGGGTGCCGCGGTAGTCTTCTTCCTTGGCGGACTGAGGCAGACGGTCGCCGGCACGCCGTTCGTCGATTTGCCCGTCGGGTCGGATATGGAAGAGACGGATGTCGTCGAGGTAGGGCGGTATGACTTCCAGTCAGCGTGCTGCCGGGTGTTCTTGCGCTATGGATAAGCGCAACCAAACCGCATCCGGGATGTAACCCAGGCCCAGATTGGCGGCGAGGGGTTTGAACTGGCCCTCGGCATGCGCGGCGCGGGCTTGCTCCAGGGTGAGTTGCTTGGACTTGTCGCGCAGGACAGTGATCTGCCCCTGGTCAAAGGTGATGACCGGCGGGGTTTCAGCCCGCAGCAGGGGCGACAGCAGCAGGAGAAACAGCCCGAGCAGCAAGCCGCGCATCAAAAGGCCTTCTGGTAGCGCAGCAGAATCTCGCGGCTGGTGTTGAAGCCGTTGTCGATATCGTTATCGCGAGCGAATCGCAGAATGACTTGCTGCTGGTCGGGCAGGAACCAGCTCATGCCGGCCATCACACGTTCGTTGTTGGCCGGGTTGTGCTGGTCGACGCCGCTGATGCGGGTTTCGCCGCCGTGATTGACCTGTCCGCCGACATGCACATGCCAGGCCGGCGTGACGCGCCAGCGCAGGTAGCTTGTGAGTGCATGGCTGGTGCGTTGTTCAAGTTTGCGCTTGCCTGTGTAGTCGTCGTTGTCGCCATAGAAGGCGATCTCGGGGGAAAGTTCGACAAGGAAGCTTGGGGTGATGTCTTTCTGCCAGCCGCCGGAGAGGATGAAGCGCCAGCGGCTTTCGCCGGGATTGAGCACCTGCCGGGCATCGTACGCCCCGGTCGGCGCGATCAACATGCCACTGACACCGAGGTAGTTGGCAGTGGCCTTGTCGTTGATCAGCCAGGCAGTGAGGCCAAGACGCAGGTCGGCCAAGCCTTCGGCTTTTCCGCCCAGGGCGGTGGCAAGGGGTTCGGGGCTCACCCGCGAGTTTGACCAGGGCAGCACAGCAACGCCGGCCAGGGTGGTATCGCCAACCCGAAAGCCCCGTGCAGCACGCAAAGCGAGCACGCTGCTGTCAACGCGGCCGTTGAAGGTTTGCTGGCCACCGGCATACGGCCCCTGTAATTCCCGGTCATAGGCATAGGCCGTTAGCGTGGTCTGGCCCGGTTGCAGGGGAAAGTAGTCGCCGGGCAGGACATCGTTGACGGCAGCGTAGCCTGCTACTGGCATGAGCAGGCATATCAAAGGAATAAGAGCAAACATGGCGCGGATGATATCGTCATCAGTCGGGCGGCTACATGGCTTTGTCCCGATCGAAAAGTCCTTTTTATAAGTGCCGATCACGGTCATTTTCTACCTTTACAGATTGAACGGACTGTGATGGAACAACTGGCTCCAATTTCGGGACCTAGTCAAACGAGGGTGTCCGGTTTGATGGAATATTCACCAGATAGCTGACTGTCGCTCTGCATAAACCAATGCCCGGTTTGGATGAGTCAGATCGCAAACGGCTACTACCGGTTTGGGTCTCTAGGAGTCGTTCAAATAGAAAAATCCCCGATCCCGAAAATCGATCCTTGCGGGTCAGGCTACCGCTGGCTGACCGAGTTCGGCAAAGTTACTGATTTTGACTGCGCCATCCGGGAAGCGTGCAACGACTTCCAATTGGCCACCCATGGCTTCAATGTGACTGCGCAAAGTGGATAAATACATGTCGGTTCGTTTTTCCATTTTGGCGATGGATGGCTGCTGAACATGCAGCACGTCGGCCAACATTTTTTGTGAAAGTCCACGCGCTTGGCGAAGTTCGTTCAAAGGCATTTCAGCCAGCATCACTTGCGCGTTGGCTGCAGAGCGTGCCTGCGCCTGAGGTGACATGCGAGCGCGAAGCTCACTAAATTTATTAGCCATCGATCAATCCTTCCTTTCGAAGTTGCGCAATATGGTGGTCGTAAAGCTGGTCGGCTTTGGGGATGTGGATGTCGTACCAGTGATCCTCCCCAGTTTTGTCCCCGCCAATTAGCAAAATTGCCGAGCGACGTGGATCAAACGCGTACAGCGTGCGTAACGGTTTTCCACCTTGCTGTGTACGAAGTTCTCGCATGTGTTTATGCCTTGAGCCATTGATGCCACTGCTGTGAGGATAGCCAAGCCCAGGTCCACGAGCCTCCAAAAGGCGAACGCTCGAATCAAGCGCTTCCTGCTCGTCCTCAGTCAGGTTCGCCCACCAGTCACCAAACTCATCTGTATATTCAACATTCCAAGTCATTCGTGGAATATAGCGAGCCAATTACATTCCGTCAATGGAATATTTAAACACTTGGTCAACAAAATCCACTATGGAATTTCCGGAAATCAAACGGTCGTCTTCTTGACACGTCCTTAACCGTGCTCAGAACTCGCCCTTTTGGGTCGACTCCTGTGCATCAACTCATTCATAAATCAAAGTGAAGCAAACGTATGAGTTGGCATTTCATCGAGCCCCAATCACCACGCCCTTGGTTCAATCCGCTTGAAGCAACCGCAGGCAGGATGCCGAAAGGCACTCAATACGGCATCACTCGATGTTAATATTCATGCCTATCAACAGGAAGCGCGACCATGCGAACCACACTTGCGCTGGATGACGATTTATTGGCAAAAGCCACCGCCTTGACGGGTGTTTCAGAAAAATCTGCGCTGGTTCGTGAGGCGCTTCGGGCCCTGATCCAGCGCGAAAGCGCCAAGCGTCTGGCGCAGTTGGGTGGCACCATGCCAGGGTTGCAGGATGTGCCCAGGCGGCAGGTGTCAGCCCGGTGATTCTGGTTGACACGTCCGTCTGGATAGATCACTGGCGCACCGGTGACGAACGCCTGATGCGCCTGCTGGAAGCGGGCCAGGTGTTGGTGCATCCGTTCGTGGTGGGCGAACTGAGCTTGGGAAACCTGCTACATCGCCGGCAGGTTCTCACAGCGCTGCAGGATTTGCCACAGGCCACGATGGCCACCCACACTGAAATGCTGGGTTTCATTGACCACGCAACACTTGCCGGTAGCGGTATTGGCTACATCGATGCGCACTTGCTGGCTGCCGTTCGCCTGACGCCGGCATCCCAACTTTGGTCGCGTGACAAGCGTTTGTCCGCGGTTGCTGTCCGGCTGGGTCTTGCCTACGTGGCAGCGCATTGACCTGCATGTTGGCGCCCACACCCTGCGTGCGCGACAGGTTGTGAGGATTCAGGTCTGTGCGGTGCCTGGCCAACGGTGGGCATCGAAATAGGCACGGGCATCCTGGCAATCTTTTTGAATGCCAGTCGTCAACGCATCCAGGGAGGCGTACTTGAGTTCGTCGTGCAGTTTGTGGAGAAGTTCCACGCGAACAATTTTACCGTAGGCACCCTCAAGCCCCAGGTGCGCCGGCCAGTCCAGGCAGTGGGTTTCCAGCAGCACGCGCCCACCGTTCACATCGCGCGGGTCCACCGACGGGCGCACACCGAGGTTGGCGACACCGCGCAGAGGCTGTTCGGTCAAGCCATATACCAGCACGGTAAAGATCCCGCTGGCCGCCGGTTTCCAGTGGGCAAAACGCTGGTTAAGGGTTTTGAAGCCCAGTGTGCGCCCCAGTTTGCGGCCATGCACTACGTGGCCCGAGATACGGTAGGGGTGGCCCAGCAAGCGGGTCGCATCCGCCATGCGGCCCTCTGCGAGTGCCTCGCGCACCGCTGAACTTGACACCCGCAGACCATGCACCTCGTAGCTGTTCATGCGCGCCACATCAAAACCCTGTTTCAGGCCGGCGGCGTCTAGCAAGGTGTAGTCACCGGCGCGCCGCTGGCCAAAACGAAAGTCATCGCCCACCAGCACATACCGCGCGCCCAGACCTTGCAGCAACACCTGATCAATGAAAGCCTGCGGTGACAAATTGGCCAGGTGTTTGTCAAACGGCAAGACCACGGTCTGGTCGACGCCGGTTTGCGCCAGATCAATCAGTTTGTCGCGCAGGGTGCCAACACGTGCCGGGGCCAGGTCCGGGTTGTGCGTCAGGCCGGCAAAAAAATCGCGTGGATGGGGTTCGAACGTCAAGACACAACTGGGCACGCCGCGCTGCTGTGCCTCGCCCTTGAGCAAAGACAGCATGGCCTGGTGGCCACGGTGTACGCCGTCGAAATTGCCAATCGTCAGGGCGCAGGCAGGGGCAACGCCTGGGTGCTTGAAACCACGGAATATCTTCATTGATCGTTATTGCTTTGATAGCGTGCTGCGCAGGGGGTAAAAGCGCTTGAAGTCAATTTGACACATAAAGGGGGTATATTGTGTCGCAGTTGCATGGTTGGCTCAGGGTGCTGGCATTATTCATGCTAACAAAGAAAGCTGAAAACAGCGCACATTGGCGGCGCAACGATCGGTCTGTCACCCTCACCCGTGAAATGGCTTGATTGGAAAAGCGTCTTTTAAGGAGTCGTGTTTTGAAAGTCTTGAAGCTCTCAGCCCAGGGTTTGCCACAGTCCTGGATTTCGCTTGAACAGGCGGTGATTCATTACGCCGCCGGCGAGGTGCGCTGGGAAATGGGCCATGATGTGGCGGTGTTTCACGGCGGTCACAACGCAGTCACCGGGCGGCAATCCATCATCACGGTGTCAAGCATCATTGGCACCAAAGGGGTGCCCAATATCAACCCTTTTGACTTGCGTCCGGGCCTGACCAATAGCAAATTATTTGCCCGTGATCGCAACCTTTGCGCCTACTGCGGCCAGCAGTTTGACGAGCATGATCTGACCCGTGAACACATTGTGCCGTTTGCACAAAATGGCATCGACACCTGGATGAATGTGGTCACGGCGTGCCGCCCCTGCAACCACCGCAAAAGCCACCGCACACCCGAGCAGGCGCACATGCCGCTGCTCTACACACCTTACGTGCCCAGCCTGTGGGAAGACTTCATTTTGCGCAACCGCCGGATTCTGGTTGACCAGATGGAGTTTTTGATGGCGCATGTGCCCAAGTCGTCGCGGTTGGTGGCGTGATTCATGGGTGGTAGTGGGAAGGGTGACAAATAAGAATATCGGGAGAAACAATGACACAGCCTGAACCTGGGCCGTCGCCCCTTTGTCTGGCCTTGCTGTTGGGTGGCGCTTTTGCGCCGACGCTGGCTTGCGCTGTGGCAGCCGATCCGGCGGTGGTGCAGGCACCGTCTGCATCAGCACCGGCCCTCATGCACGCCAAACTGTGGCAGGCCGGCGCGGACCCCAGCGCCTACTGGGTGAGCGAAAAGATGGACGGCGTGCGCGCCTTTTGGGACGGTCACAGCTTGCGTTTTCGCAGCGGACTGCCCATTGCCGCGCCTGATTGGTTCACGGCGGCTTTGCCCAAAATGGCGCTCGACGGCGAGTTGTGGCTGGGGCGCGGGCGCTTTGACGAACTCTCCGGCATCGTGCGCCGACAAATGCCGGTGGATGCCGACTGGCGCACCGTCAAGTACATGGTGTTTGACTTGCCCGGCGCGCCTGGCGCCTTTTCGGAACGGGCGCAGCGCCTCGCGGTGGTGCTGGCCGGCGCGCAGCACGTGTGGCTGCACGCGGTGGCGCAGCAAAGTTTGGCAAATTCAGCCGCGTTGCAGGCCTTGTTGCTGCGAACCACCCAAGCGGGAGGGGAGGGCCTGATGCTGCACCGCGCCAATGCGCTGTGGTCGCCCGGGCGCAGTGATGCTCTGCTGAAACTCAAACTGCAACCCGACGACGAAGCCCGCGTGCTGGCCCATTTGCCAGGCAAAGGCCGCCATGCAGGTCGGATGGGAGCCTTGCTTATGGAAATGCCCGACGGCCAGCGTTTTGCGCTTGGCACAGGTTTTACCGATGCCCAGCGTGCCGATCCGCCGCCCGTGGGTTCGGTTGTCACCTACCGTTACCGTGACCGGACACCCCGGGGATTGCCCAAATTTGCATCGTTTTTACGGGTGCGTGGCCCCGAGTAGCCGGCTTGATGGCGTGTGCTGAGTTGCACTTGGCGGACGCAGGGCAATCAGTCTTGCATCGGTGGCGACATGCCCAGCTCAATGCAGAGCTTCTGCACCGTCTCGCGCAGTTCAGCGACCTGAATTTCAAGCTGCTCAATTCGCGCCAGCGTGCCAGGTGCGCCGTCGCCATAACGCGCACTACCGCTGTGGGCGGCAAAAGACAACTCATCCACCGGTCCGCACAACAAATGCGCCCAGCGCTGCTCGCGGGCTCCCGGGGCGCGCGCCAGTTTCACCACCAGCGGGCCACCTTTTTCCTCCGAGCGGTCCTGCAACTCTTCCAGAAAGCCTTCCACCGAGGAGATATCGGCAAACTTGTACCAGCGCTCGGTGTTCAGGCGCAACTCGGCCGCAGTCTGCGGGCCGCGCAGCATCAGCATGCCCAGCAGCACGGCGGATTGCTCTGGCACGCCAATACCGCGCTGGAAGTTGTGGTCAAAGCGGGTGACCCGGCTGCCGCTGTTTTCCCGTACCAACTGGCACTTTTTCAAGCTGCTCAGGGCGTCGGCCACCTCGGCCTCGGTCAGGTTCATGACCGGCTCGCGCGTGGTTTTCTGGTTGCAGCCGAGCACCAACGAGTTCAGCGACAGCGGGTAACTGTCGGGCACGGTGCGGGCTTTTTCCATCAGGGTGCCAAGCACGCGGGCCTCAATCGGGGTGAGGGTCAGGGGGGTCGCAGGGGTCAAAGTCATAATTCAGCCAGTTATGAAAAAAATCGTTATTTTGATCTCAGGCGGCGGCTCCAACATGGCGGCCATTGTGAAAGCCGCAAAACGTGAGGCTTGGGCTGACAAGTATGGAGCACGCGTGGCTGCCGTCATCAGCAACAGGGCCGATGCCAAAGGCCTGGAATTTGCCCGCGCACAAGACCTTGACACGTCGGTTCTTGATCACAAAGCCTACCCCAGCCGCGAGGCTTTTGATGCCGCGTTGGCCGAGCGCATTGATGCGTTTGAGATACCCGGGCAACCGGTGCTGGTGTTGCTGGCGGGTTTCATGCGCATTTTGACCTCAGGGTTTGTCAACCGGTATGCCGGGCGTTTGGTGAACATTCACCCCTCCTTGTTGCCTGCCTTTGCCGGTTTGCACACGCACCAGCGCGCGATTGATGCTGGCTGCAAAGTGGCAGGTGCCACGGTGCACCTGGTCACACCGGAGCTCGATCACGGCCCGATCCTGGCGCAGGCCGTGGTGCCGGTGCTGCCCGGGGACACCGCCGACACACTGGCGGCGCGGGTACTCACGCAAGAGCATCTGATTTACCCACGGGCGGTGGCTGAAATTTTAAAACAATAGCTACTTGCGCTTATTTAATAAGGGCTATAGGCCTATTTGTCATATATTTCTGATTTGAATCCGGACAAGCTGAAAGGATGTCTATGCAAAGCAACTGGGACACATTGCGCGCTCAAATCGAGTACTTCTCGAAACCTTTCCCAAGCCAGGCCATCGTTTTCGCAAACGAACATCGTGGCGAAGTCGCCCCTTATCTGGTGGAGGTGCTGGCTCGCGTGGCGGCAGATCCGTCTATCGTGATCGACGATCCTGACTACATCCTGCACGAATACGCCATGCACCTGCTGGCGGCCTGGGCCGACACACGGGCCTACTCCCCCTTGATTGCCCTGGGTCACCTAGACAACGACACGCTGGATGCCGTGCTGGGTGATAGCGCGACCGAAGGTTTTGACCGCTGTCTGGCGAGTGTTTGTGATGGCAACCTGTTACCCCTGAAAGCACTTTTTGAAGACCCCAAGGCGTCGTTTTGGGCCCGGGGTGCCGCGCTGGACGCGATGGTGGTGCGGGTGCTTGCGGGCGACGATTCGCGTGATGATCTGGTGCAGTATTTGCTGGCGCGTGGCGACCTCGAAGCCCAGCGCCTGCGCAGTCCCGGTGCGGTGCACGCTGGCCTGGAGGTAATTGACTGCATCGTGGGCGCCGCAGGCGACCTGGCCGCTGTGGAACTGCAAAGCCGTATTCATGGATGGTTTGACGACAACTTGCTCGACCCCATGGTCGCAGACCGGGCATGGGTTGATGGTTGTATGCGTGAGTCTTTTGAAACCTCGCGGCAGCGGATGCTGGCGCGGGGTAAAACCTATGTGCGTGATGTCGAGGCCGAGATGGGTTGGTGGGCGGCGTTCGAAGATGAACCCGTCGGTGCGAAGACCACGTCAAATGTGATCGGACCAGCGAATGACTTCGGTCGCATGCTTCGCAAACCCATCGAGCCCGTAGTGCGCAGCGCCCCGAAGGTTGGCCGGAACGACCCCTGCCCTTGCGGCAGTGGCAAAAAGTACAAGAAGTGTTGTGGCGCGAGCTGACCGGGCTGCACGGCTGCGCCTGCACAGCCACTTCATTGAGCAGCACGCTGCACCAAGATGTTATCAAAAAAATAGCTGTTCACGATTATTTCATATGGGGTATAGCCACATTTGTTATAAAAAACTGGTTTGCAGCGAGGCACCGGCCAGCGGGCGCAGCCGGGCGTAATTCAGCAGCTCTGCAAGGCGCGCACCTTTGGTTTGCCACTCGTACACCACGTTTTCCGCCAGCAGCACGTAATGCCAGGGCGCACCGCTGCGCTGTTCGACGCTTAAACCGTTGATGCGCTCGCACCATGCCAGCGCGGCTTTCAGCTTGCGTTGCACGTTGAGGTTAAAGACTTGCTCTTTCGCCTTGGTCTCCACCAGATACACCGCGTCTTGCGTTCGCACCAAAAAATCGGGCAATTCAATCCAACAGCAAAACAGCGCTGGGACGAGGGCATCGGTTACCTGGAACGCGAAAGTTTCGACGCCTTCCTCAAACTCCCAGCCCCTCAGCGCAAACTCATCCGCGAAGTGATCCTGACCTTTGCCAAGGTTCATTCGGAACCTGAAGCACCTATGCAAAAGTAATAATTCCGAAATACAGAATCCAAATTACAGATTAAAATCTAACCATGATCCGCTCGTTCATCTGTGCCGACACCGAAGCTTTGTTTCACAGTCAAGCGGTTGCCAGGTTCAAAAATATCGAGCGCGTGGCGCGTCGCAAGCTGTTGCAACTGAGTGCTGCGACTGATCTCAACAGTTTGCGCATTCCACCTGGCAACATGCTGGAATCGCTAAAAGGTGATCGAAAAGGGCAACACAGCATTCGCATCAATGACCAATGGCGTGTGTGCTTTGCCTGGCATGACGATGGTGCGTACCGAGTGGAAATTGTGGATTACCACTGACTTAACACATTTGGAGTGGCCATGACTAACACATTGCTTGACGAAATTCACCCCGGCGAAATCTTGCTGGAGGAGTTCATGAAACCCATGGGCATCACTGCCCGGCAACTCGCTGCCGACATGGATGTGCCGCCGAGCCGCATCAGCGACATCGTGAATGGTGCGCGCCCCATCACTGCGGATACGGCTTTGCGGCTGGGGCTGTTTTTCAGCATGGAGCCGCGTTACTGGCTGAACTTGCAAACCGACTACGACATGCGAACGGTGACACGGCAAACGCTTGACAAAATTGCGCCGCGCATTCGGGTGTTTCAATCAACGGCGGTTTAAATGGATTTTGCTATATAAGTGGTAGCTACCAGCGCATATTCCACATGGGATATAGGTCAATTTCTTATAAAAACTACTCGTGCCGCAGCGCCTCAATCGGGTCCAGCCTGGCAGCGCGTCTGGCCGGGAAGTAGCCAAATAACACGCCAATCCCAGCTGAAAACACGAACGACAGCAGATTCACACCGGGGTTGAAGACAAACGGTACGTCCATGAACTTGGACAGGCCAATCGATGCGCCGGTGGCCAGCACAATGCCGATCACGCCTCCCAGAGCGGCCAGCACCACGGCTTCTATTAAAAACTGCAGCAGCACCTCGCGCTCCAGTGCACCAATGGCCAACCGCAGGCCGATTTCGCGGGTGCGCTCGGTCACGCTCACCAGCATGATGTTCATGATGCCAATGCCACCGACCAGCAGACTCACGGCGGCCACCGCGCCCAGCAGTGTGGTCATCACCTGGGTGGTGCTGGAAAAAGCCTCGCCCAATTGTTTGGTGTCGAGCACGTTGAAGTTGTCTTCTTCGCCTTCTGCCAGTTTGCGGCGCTCGCGCAGCAGCTGCGTGATGGCCGACTTGACACGCTCCGGGTCGGCACCTTCCTGCATCGACACCGACAGCGTGTTGACACGGGTGTTGCCGGTGATGCGCCTCTGCAAGGTGTTCAGCGGCATGAAGACCACGTCGTCCTGGTCGTTGCCGAACGCGCCCTGGCCCTTGGAGCCGAGCACGCCAATGACTTCGCAGCTGATTTGTTTGACCCGGATGGCGGCCCCCACGGCAGCCTGGCTGCCAAACAGTTCGCGCCGCACGGTTTCGCCAATCAGGCAGACACCGGCGCCCGCCATCTGTTCTTCTGCGGTGAAGATGCGGCCATCGGCCACTTTCCAGTTGCCGGTGATGAGCCAGTCGGTGGTGCTGCCAATGATGCTGCTGCTCCAGTTGCGCCCGTCCAGCACCAGGGTGGCAGCGCTGCGCGCCTCTGGCGCCACCGCCAGCAGGCTGCTGACCTGGGTGAACACAGCTTGTGCGTCCGCTGCCTTGAAGGCCGGGGCACCGCCACCGCCACCCATCATGCGCTGGCCCGGGCGCACCTGCAGCAAGTTGGTGCCAAGTCCGGCAATCTGGTTTTGAATGGCCAGTGTGGCGCCATTGCCGACCGTGACCATGGTGATCACGGCGCTGACACCGATCACAATGCCCAAAATGGTCAGGAATGAGCGCATCAGGTTGCGCCGGATTGAGCGCAGGGCCAGGAGCAGGGTGCTAAGCCACATCAGGACACCTCCGACGCAGGCGCAGCAGAAGTGATGGGTTGCGGATCGGGGCCGCAATGACCGATTCCTGCCGGATGCGGGTTGAGCGTGTCGCTGTCCACCACACCGTCGACAAAATGAACGATGCGTTTGGCGTAGGCCGCCATGTCGGCTTCATGCGTGACCATCAGCACGGTGATGCCGTGGTTTTTGTTC
>CAISLL010000088.1 GCA_903886165.1 uncultured beta proteobacterium
CGGCCTACGTTGAAGCGCGTCTGGCAGAACTCAGCAAAAATGAGGACCTGAGCAGGTATATTCTCTAGACTATGTGGGGCAGACCAGGAATTGCGAAGCAATTTTGCAATGTCCTCAACTGATAGGCACAAGGAGGGCGTCGCCCTTGCCAACCAATATCGCAGGTCTACGTGCAGTTTTCTGACAGGCTTGGTGGGCAGACGTAATAAATCTCAGCACCCGCAACCTGGCATTGTCATATTGCTAAAGCATCACATTCACATCGTGCTCTAAGTGCTTAATCTAAAACGGTTTTGTCACTTATTGACTTTGACTTTCGCTTCTAAGTCATTGATTCCATTGTAAAAAATTGTTGCAAACCTGATTGCTGCTACGCTTTTGCTGATACAGTGCAAAAAAGTGCAATTTAGTGGTGAATTGTGCTTTTTCATCACCCCATTCAGCTTAATTCATCCGCAAAAGGTTTCCAGTCGTGTTTCAAGGGGCTTCCTCATTAAGTCTTGACGCAAAGGGGCGGCTGTCAGTGCCGACCCGGCATCGTGACGTCTTGAGCGCGACTGCGGCAGGGCAACTCACCATCACCAAACACCCGGACGGATGCCTGTGGGTATTTCCTCGCCCCGAGTGGGAAAAATTCCGATCCGGTGTCGCCGCCATGCCCCAGTCGGCCCAGTGGGTCAAGCGCTTCTTTCTCGGCAATGCCATGGACGTGGAAATGGATGGCACCGGGCGCGTGCTGGTGTCACCCGAATTGCGTGAAGCTGCCGGTCTGGGCAAGGATGTCTGGCTGATGGGAATGGGGCGCTATTTTGAGCTATGGGACAAGGCGACCTATGACGCGAAGGAGGCCGTCTTCAAGCAAGGTGAGTTGCCTGACGCGTTCAAGGATTTCACTTTCTGAAGGCCTGCAGTGGAAGCCTCATGGACACACACCACGGTACTGTTGAGTGAAGCGGTTGACGCTTTGCTTGGCGCAACCCTGCGTGATCGCCAAGCTCTTGACCGGACAGCGTCGGCGCCCCTCTACGTGGATGCCACATTTGGCCGTGGCGGCCACAGCCGTTTGATTCTTTCCAGGCTGGCAGCCAACGCCCGTCTGATTGCGTTTGACAAAGACCCGGATGCGCTGGCCGAGGCGGCCACCATCACCGATGACCGCTTTTCCATTCGCCACCAGGGGTTCAGTCATCTGGGCGAATTGCCTCCTGCCGGTGTCGCTGGTGTGCTGCTGGATCTGGGCATCAGTTCGCCGCAGGTGGACAACCCGGCGCGGGGTTTCAGTTTCAGGTTTGAAGGTCCTTTGGACATGCGCATGGACACCACCCGAGGCCAGAGCGTGGCTCAGTGGCTGGCCCATGCAGAGGTGAACACCATCGCGGAGGTGATACGTGAATATGGCGAAGAACGGTTTGCTGGCCCCATTGCAAAGGCGATTGTTGCGCGCCGACAGGCTCGGGGCCCCCTTTCAACCACCACTGAACTGGCCCAGCTCGTGGCTGACACGGTCAAAACCCGCGAGTCGGGCCAGAACCCTGCAACGCGCACATTTCAGGCTTTTCGGATTTTCATCAA
>CAISLL010000089.1 GCA_903886165.1 uncultured beta proteobacterium
CAACTGGGTTTCAATGTTGGCCGCCAGGGCAACCACTTTGGAGATCACCTGCCCGGTGAGGTCATGAAAGTCTTGTGCCATCATGATGTCGGTCAGATTTTTGTCGATTTCCCGGCTGGCCTCTTCCACGTCGGTGATGAAGTTCATCACATGCCCCTTGGCCACGGCAGCCACAGGGTCTTTGACAATCAGCGCGCCGATGCGGCGGGTTTCTGCCGAAATGTGTTCATGGTGTGACTTGGCCATGTCGACATTGTTCAGCACCTTTTCGGCAGCCTCACCGGTCAGGCGGGCAATGTAGGTCAAACGGCTTTTGGCATCCGGTATCTCACCGGCCCAGCTTTTGACCTTGTCAGTCAGGCCCAGGCCGTTCAAAGCATCATGCAATTGCCTCGTTAATATGCCCAGGCGTTGGTGAATGTCCTGCGGTGCGTCTACAGTTGTGGCCGTGCTTGCAGCATTCATTTGAGCCCCAGCTTGGTCAAAATCAAATTCACCTTGTCTTCCAGCGTCGCTTTTGTGAACGGTTTGACGATGTAGCCGGCGGCACCGCTTTGAGCGGCCAGCACAATGTCTTCCTTGCGCGCTTCAGCCGTGACCATCAGCACCGGAATGTGTTTGAGCTTTTCATCGGCTTTCATTTCCTTGAGCAACTCAAAGCCATTTTTATTTGGCATGTTGATGTCGCTCACGACAAAGTCAAAATTGCTGTTGCGCAATTTTTGAAGGGCTACCACACCATCTTCGGCTTCGTCGGCTTCAGTGAAGCCGCTTTCCTTGAGCAGATTGCGCACAATGCGGCGCATGGTCGAAAAATCATCAACGACCAGAAACTTGAGCGCATTTGCCATTTCACAACCCTTTGAAAACACATTGAATGACTGACATATAACGGTAACCTGTTTCTCATGACAACTGACCTACTGCGAAGTCACCGGCTTGGCGTCTGCCGGCAAGGGGACTGGTTCGGTGGTGACTTCGGCGCGACGTGGGCCAAGCAGTCGTTCTTCAGCCTCTCGCGTCATCACTGTGATGCTGATTCTACGGTTTGCCGGACTGCGCGGGTTTTCCTCGTCCAGCAGCGCACTCGATGCAAGCCCCATGACGCGCGCAATCTTGTCGTCTGGCATACCTGCAGCCACCAACTCCCGTCGCGAGGCATTGGCGCGGTCGGCTGAAAGCTCCCAGTTGCTGTAGCCGCGCGCACCCGAACCATAGGGAGTCTGGTCGGTGTGCCCGTCCATGCTGATCTTGTTGTCAATGTCGATAAGTGCCACGCCGATTTCCTGCAGGATGTCGCGCATGTAGGGCTTGACGCTGGCGCTACCGCTGTCAAACATCGGGCGTTTCTGGTCGTCCACGATCTGGATCTGCAAGCCATCTGGCGTCATTTTCAGCTGAATCTGCTCGCTGAATTCAGCCAGTTTGGGTGTGCTGGAAATAACGGCGCTGATCTTTGCACTGAGTTCCGAGAGCTTTTTTGCGTCTTGCTGGGCACGGGCCGCCTTGGCCTGGTCACCCGCCATTTTTTTGGCTTTGGCGTCATTGGCGTCACCGCGCCTGGATTGGCCAGCGGTTTGGGTCAGATCGTTGCCGCCACCGGTGACCAGGCTGGCGCTTGCTCCAGCGCCGGAGCCACCCTGCATGGCGACTTTCAGGGGAGAACTGAAGTAATCCGACAGGCCTTTCTTGTCACCTTCAGATGTGCTGCCGAGCAACCACATCAACAAAAAAAACGCCATCATGGCGGTCACGAAGTCGGCGTAGGCAATCTTCCACGCGCCACCATGAGCCGAGTGCCCATTCTTTTTGACTCGCTTGATGATGATCGGTTGGAGTTTTTTGGCTTCAGTTGCCATGTTGCGAGGCCCGCTGACTTATTTCTTTTTCACAAAGGATTCCAGCTCGATGAACGTGGGCCGTTCGGTGGAGTAGAGCACCTTGCGACCAAATTCAATGGCGGTGGCCGGGTTGTAACCCTGCATGCTGGCCAGCAGCGTGGTCTTGATGCACTGGAACTCCTTGCCGGCCTCTTCGACCTTTTGCTCCAACAAGCCGGCCAGCGGCTCGGCAAAGGCGTAGGCCAGCAAAATGCCCAAAAATGTACCCACCAGCGCCGAGGCAATCATGGCACCCAGCACCGCAGGGGGTTGACCCACCGAGCCCATGGTATTTACCACACCCAGTACCGCAGCCACAATACCGAAGGCCGGCAGACCGCCGGCCACGCGCTGCAGTGCGGCCACGGCGGCGTGTTCTTCGGCATGGTGGGTATCGATTTCGCTGTCCATGAGGGACTCGATTTCATGAGCATTCAGGTTGCCCGACACCATCATGCGCAGGTAATCGGTGATGAATTCGACCACATGGTGATCACTGCCGACAGCACCATGTTTCTTGAAGATTTCCGAGGTATGCGGTTCTTCGACGTCTTTCTCGATGGCCATCAGCCCCTCTTTGCGTGCCTTTTGCAAAATGTCATACAACAGGGCCAGCAGATCCATGTAGCGGGCTTTGGTGTACTTGCTGCCCTGGAAACACATCTTCAAGCCCTTGATGCTGGACTTGATCACCTTCATCTGGTTGTTAGCAATGAACGCACCCAAGGTGGCACCGCCAATGGTGACCAACTCAAACGGCAACGCCTTCATGACCACCATGATGTTGCCACCGTGGAAGATGTACACGCCGAAGACGCACACCATAACAATCAACCAACCAACAAGGACAAACATAGAATGTGTGTGTCAGAAGAAGCCTTGGCTTCCGAGAATTGAGGTGGCCCACCCATCGTGAACCTGTATCTATCATATCGTCCCCGAAGGCGCTAGCTTGAAGAAATAAGGTAGTCTGGCACCTGGTCCATGTCGATAAAGCGCTAGCAGCTATAAGTTGAGTAGCACTCAATGCAACAAAATCCCCCCGGCGCTGGCACCCTTGCCCGCGCGTGCGGGCGGCGTGCAAAGGCCGCACTCAAAGTGGCGGCTGTTTTCATAAGGCTCAGACACAAAGTGGCCACCACACTTGCAACACTTGGTCATGGCCAACATGTGGTTGTCGACAAACTTCACCAGACGCCAGGCGCGCGTGATGCTCAGCAAGGACTCGACCCCGCAGGTGGCAATCTGCTCGCTGTAAAGCTTGTAGGCTTTCATGATGGCGTCAATGTCATCCAGTGCACTGACCTTGTTCAAGTACTCATAGGTGTTCAAAAACAAGGACGCATGAATATTGGGCTGCCAGGTCAGAAACCAGTCGGTTGAAAACGGCAACTGGCCCTTGGATGGGGATTTGCCGGCCACTTCCTTATACAAACGCAGCAAGCGCTCATACGACAGGCTGGTTTCACTCTCCAGCACCTGCAGGCGGGCACCGAGCTGAATCAACGCCACAGCGCGCTCAACCTGCTTGGAATCATTCAGAACGCTCTTGGTGGATGCGGTGGCCATGGTGTGTTGCTCCGGGTGACTTGGGGTGAGGTGATTACAGGGCTTCGGCAAAACGACCGGCCATCAGGATGCTGGCATGCAGCTTGGTGGTGGCATCGTTGTCAACTTTGCTAGGCGTGTGGTTGGTGAGCAAGCCCCAGACCATGTCGTCATCGACCCGGAAGCGGCACAGCAACATTGGGCTGGTGGCAATCTTCAAAATCTGGGCCGGAGACAGCGTGGCAATCAGGTCGGCAGATTCTTCCGAGATACCCAGGCGGAACAACGCCTCTGCCTTGTCCTTGCGGATCACGCTTTGGGCCAGCATCAGGTAAGTGAGGTTGGCATCGCGGATGTCTTTGGAGAGTTGCTCGTCGTTCATGGTGTGCTCCGGGAAAAAGGCTTCAATTAATTGGATGGTGTTTTGGGCTCAATTGCCTGCTTCACCACCATGGAGCCGATTCTGAATGAACGCTTTAGAAACTTGAATCGGGAAGTGGCTAATGCGGTTGTCGGGGAATGGCGGGGGTTTGTAAGAAAAAGCCTGACACTGACCTGATTTTGTGGTGCTTCTTCGGGGTTTGACAGGAGGCCGCTTCCCTACAATCACAGATCATTTCATGCCGGAAATGGGAGCAACATCAACTGCTCTGGATGGCGGTTCTAACGCGGGTTTTAAGATATATTCTCACAATGAGTTCTGAATACAGTCATGCCACCATTCAATGTCTGACAGCCATCGCTCAGCATCACGGCATTCAGGCGCTGCCAGAAAGATTGATTCATGAATACGCGCTGGATGCCGCTGAACCAGACGATAAGTTGCTGCTGCGCATGGCTACCGAGTTGGGCTTCAAAGCCAAGTTGGTGTCTTGCAGCTGGAATGAACTGGTTGAACTCAAAGATATTTTTCCTGTGCTGGCTCGGCGGAAAGATGGCAGTTCGGTCATTGTTGCCGGGGTGCAAAAAGCCGGTGGTGTTGCCAAGCTGGCTGTACTGGATCCGTTGGTTGCGTCAAAACAAATCAGTCTGATCGATCAATCGGAATTTATATCCTACTGGTCGGGCAAACTGGTGCTGCTCAAGCGCCAGCACAAATTGCTGGACATCGACCAACCCTTCGGGCTTCGCTGGTTCATTCCTGAAATTCTTCGGCAACGCAAAGCCTTCAGGGATATTGCCATCACAGCCATCATGCTTCAGCTGCTGGGTTTGGGCATGCCTATTTTCACGCAGCTGATTATTGACAAGGTGCTGGTGCATGAGAGTTATTCAACTCTGGCAGTTCTGACTGCGGCCATTGTTGGCGTCTTGTTGTTTGAATCTGCGTTCGGATTCATGCGCCAATATTTATTGCTGCGCGCTACCAACGTCATCGACATTCGTCTGGCAAGGCGCACCTTTGGTCATTTGCTGTCGTTGCCCATCGATTACTTTGAAAGCCACACGGCTGGCGTGATTGTTCGGCACATGCAGCAGGTGCAGTCGATCCGTGGCTTTCTGACCGGCCGCTTGTTCTTTACGGCATTGGACGCGACGGCGTTGATTCTTTTCATTCCGCTACTGGTGTCATACAGCGGCAAGTTGGCGGCTGTGGTGTTTGGCTTTTCAGCACTGATGGCGTTGGTTGTCTTGCTGTTGATCAAGCCATTCAATACACGTCTGCAAGCACTTTACAACGCCGAGGGCACACGCCAATCCATGCTGGTGGAGAGCATTCATGGCATGCGAACTGTCAAATCGCTGGCCATTGAGCCGGCGCAGCGAAAGGTTTGGGACCAATATTCATCGACCACCATTCAAATGCACTTTGGGGTTGGGCGCATTTCAATTGCGGCAGGCACGGTGACCCAGTTGCTGGAGAAGCTGATGATGGTCACCGTGATCGCGCTTGGAGCCATGGATGTGTTCAGCCTTCAGTTGACAGTCGGTGCCCTGATTGCCTTTCAGATGATGTCCAACCGAGTGGTTGGTCCATTGGTTCAAATTGTCGGCCTTGTGCATGAGTACCAGGAAACAGCGCTGGCAGTCAAGATGCTCGGCGAGGTGATGAATCGGGCACCCGAACGGAAGTCTTCCGGAGGTCTACGCCCTGTCTTCAAGGGCGAAATCTCGCTTGATGGCGTCACCTTCCGCTATCCCGGCGCAGCCATGACTGCACTCGATCAGGTCTCAATGAACATCAACCCTGGGACCGTGGTCGGTGTGGTGGGACGCAGTGGCTCCGGCAAGACCACCTTCACCCGATTGATTCAGGGTTTGTATGCAGTACAAGAAGGGGTGGTTCGTTTTGATGGTGTCGACATTCGTGAAATCGATCTTGCTCACCTGCGTCGAAGTATTGGGGTCGTGCTGCAAGACAATTTCATGTTCAGGGGAAGTGTGCGCGACAACATCGCGATGGCCCGGCCTGACGCCAGCTTTGAGGCCATCGTTGCGGCATCTCAGGCCGCAGGGGCCGATGAATTCATCGAACGCTTGCCGCAAGGATACGACACTATTCTGGAAGAAAATGCAAGCAACTTGTCCGGGGGGCAACGTCAGCGCCTTGCCATCGCGCGGGCGTTGTTGCCTGCGCCGCGCATCCTGATTCTGGACGAGGCCGCGAGCGCACTTGACCCCGAAAGCGAGGCCATATTCATCCGCAATCTTGGTCGTATAGCGGCTGGCCGCACGGTCATCATTGTTAGTCACCGCATGTCTACTCTGGTCAATGCTGACAGGATTTTTGTCTTTGAACGTGGCCGACTGTCGGATGCCGGTCGCCACACCGACTTGCTGGGCCGCTGTGAGCCCTATACGAGCCTATGGAATCAGCAAACAATCCACCTGTAATTCCCGCCGCACCTGAGCCAGCTGCGCCTGAAAAAAAATCGTCAGACTGGACGATTGCTTTTATGCCCGATGCTGACGAGCTGGAAAAAACGCCCTTGTCCACCGGCATGTCAGCGACCATCTATTTGCTGGTTGCCCTGGTTGTCATCACCATCCTGTGGGCCAGCCTATCGGAAGTGGATCAGGTCGTGACAGCTCGTGGCCGGCTTGTGACAGTCCAGCCTAATATCGTGCTTCAACCGCTGGAAACGGCCCAGATCAAAGCCTTCAACGTCAAGGCAGGCCAAGTGGTCAAAAAGGGGCAGGTGCTGGTTGTCCTTGACCCCACCTTCATTGCCGCCGACTTGGCGCAGGCACAAGATCGTCTGAAAAGCCTGGATGCCGAAGTGCGCCGGGTAGAGCAAGAACTCTCAGGCAAAAACTCCGAGCCGAAGGACAAAAACGCCGATGAGCTTTTGCAGTCGCAACTGCAAAGGGAGCGTTTGGCCAGTTATCAGGCGAGGTTGCTGCGTCTGAACGAAAGCATTGAACGCTTCAAGGCAGCCATGCAGACCAATGTCTACGACGTGCAGAGCCTGGATGCCCGCGTCAAGTCATTGCGAGACATTGAGGCCATGAACGAGCGACTGACGCAGCAGCAATTTCAATCCAACATGAAGCTGCTTGAAAGCCGTGAGCGCCGCCAGGAGGTGGAGCGCGAGCTTATTGGTGCACGCAATCGCAGTAACGAACTCAAGAGGCAACTGGCTGAAGCGGAGGCAGAACGGGCATCGTTTACCCGCGAGTGGCGCCAAAAATCGACCGAAGAACTGGTGGTGGTGCGCCGAGAGCGTGGTTCAGTGGCCGAGCAAGTTAAAAAGGCTGAACGCCGTAGCAACTTGATCGAACTGATCGCGCCAATCGACGCCGTGGTTCTGGAGGTGGCCGCTCGCTCCACCGGATCCATTATTCGGGAAGCCGAACCACTGTTGACACTTGTGCCTATTGGTGACAAATTGGAAGCCGAAATTCAGATCGAGGCG